>JBIKLM010000440.1:0-3667 GCA_044359835.1 Planctomycetota bacterium | reverse complement strand
CCGTGGCCCGCGCGGCCCTGCCGGCCCCCGAGGTGGGCCCCAACTTCTGGCGCGAGCTGCCGCCGGTGATCGCCCTGGTGGGCACCTGCATGAACGCCGGCAAGACCACGGCGGCCTGCGCGCTCGTATCCGGCCTGTCGCGGCGTGGCCTGCGCGTGGCCGCCGGCAAGCTGACCGGCGTGAGCCTGCGCCGCGACGTGTACGAGATGGCCGACTGCGGCGCCGACCCGGTGGCGCTGTTCACCGATTTCGGCGTCGTGACCAGCAACGAGCACAACGCGGTGCCGGCGGCGCGCGCCCTGATCGCGCACCTGGCGACCTCGCCGCTCGAGCGCCCGGACGTCTTGGTGCTCGAATTCGGCGACGGCCTGCTGGGCACCTACGGCGTGCAGGCGCTGCTCGGCGACCCGGACATCGCCGGATCGATCGCGCGCACCGTGCTGTGCGCCCAGGACCCGGTCGGCGCCTGGGGCGGCGCCGAGCTGCTGCGCAAGCAATACGGCCTCGAAACCGACCTGATCTGCGGCCGGGTCACCGACACGCCGGCGGGTCTGCGCTATTGCCGCGAGCGCCTGGGTGTGCCCACCTGGAACGCGCTCACCGAGGGACCGGAGGTCGCCGACCGCCTGTTCCCTCAGGGCCTGGCCGAGCGCCCGCTGCTGGCCGGGAGGCTGTCCTGATGGGGACCCAAGCCGCTCCGCTGCCGCTCTGGCTGGCGGGCGCCGGCGGCCTGTTGGCGGGCGAATTCCTGCGCCTGGTCGAGGGGCATGCGCGCCTCGAGCTGGCCGGGCTGATCACCCGCGCGGGGGGCGAGCGGCTGGCCGAGCTGCAGCCACATCTGGCGGCTCGGCGCGAGCTCCGCTGCGTCGCTCCGGCAGAGGCCCTGGCGCCCCTGGCGGAGCAGCTGGGCCGCGGCCCGGCGGTGCTGGTGCTGGCCCTGCCCCACGGCGAGACCGCCGGGCTCTGGCGCCGGCTGCGCCTCGAGCTGGGCGGCCTGGCCGAGCGCCTGACCGTGGTCGACCTGTCGGCGGACTATCGCCTGCAGGATCCGCGCCGCTACGCCGCGATCTACGGCCAGCCCCACCAAGACGCCGAGGAACTGCCGCGCTTTCGCTACGCGCTGCCCGAGCTCGGCGCCGCGCCGGCCCTGCGCGGCGCCACGCGCCTGGCGGCCCCGGGCTGCTTCGCCACCGCCCTGCAGCTGGCGGCGCGGCCGGGCGCGGACGCGGGCCTGTTCGATGTGGGCCGCCCCTGGAGCTTCTTCGGCATCACGGGCTCCTCGGGCAGCGGCGCTAAAGCAAAGCCCGGCACGCACCATCCGCACCGCGACGGCAACCTGTACGCCTACGGGCTCTCCGGCCATCGCCACGAGGCCGAGCTGCTCCAGGGTCTCGCCGGGCCCGCGCCGGCGCTGTGCTTCGTGCCGCACTCGGGGCCGTTCGTGCGCGGCATCCACCTGACCGCGGCCCTGCCGCTGGCCGCGGGCGTGTCCGCGGCCGAGCTGCGCGCGGTCTACGCGCGCCGCTTCGCCGACCAGCCCTTCGTCGAGCTGTTGGCCGAAGGCCGCGTGCCCGAGCTGCGCCTGGTGGTCGGCAGCAACCGGGCCCAGGTCGGGCTGCACGTGCGCGGCGACCAAGCGCTGCTGCTGGTGGCCCTCGACAACGTGCTGAAGGGCGGCAGCGGCCAGGGCCTGCAGGCCTTGAACCTGGCCCTCGGCTGGCCCGAGGAGCTGGCCCTGCCGCGCGCCGGCCTGGGCTGTTTGTGAGCGAATCCGATCCGGCGCTGTGCGTAACGCAGCGCTTTCCCCGAAGCCTTCCGATCGAACCATGACGCGCCTGTTCGAACTGCCCGCGTACCAGCGCCTGCCGGTGGATCCGGTCTCAGCCAGCGGAGATCGCCTGCTGCTGGCCAACGGCGAGGAACTGCTCGACCTCTACGGCGGCCACTGCGTCAACACCCTGGGCGCGGGGCACGCCGGCCTGCTGGCGGAGATCAGCGCCCAGTGGCAGCAGCTCTCCTTCGCCACCAACCTGCTGCCCCTGCGGGCCCGCGCCCGTTTCCTGGCGGCGCTCGACCCGCTGTTGCCCGAAGGGCGCTGGGCCGCGTTCCTCTCGAACAGCGGCGCCGAGGCCAACGAAAACGCCCTCAAGGCGGCCCTCTCCGCCACCGGTCGCGGCGCGATCCTGTGCTTCGAGGGCGCCTTCCATGGCCGCACCGCCGCGGCCACCTGGACCAGCGACGTCAAGTACCGCGGCTTTCCGCGGCCGCCGTTCGAGGTGCGGCGCGTGCCCTTCGGGGACCTGCGCGCCCTGGACGCGGCCCTGGACACCGAGGTCGCCGGCGCGATCCTCGAGCCGATCCAGTCCCTGGCCGGCGTGGTCGACCCGCCCGCCGGGTTCCTCGAGCGCCTGCGCGAGCGCTGCACCGCGGTCGGCGCGGCGCTGATCTTCGACGAGGTGCAGACCGGCAACGGCCGCCTGGGCACGCCCTTCGCGGCCCAATACTTCGACGTGCTGCCCGACGCGATCACCACCGCCAAGGGCGTGGCCGGCGGCCTGCCCGTGGGCTTGACCCTGTTCTCCGCGGCCCTGGTGGAGCGCATGGACCCCAAGCTGTGTGGCTCGACCTTCGGCGGCGGCCCCCTGGCGCTGACCGCGGCGGCCTACATCGCCGAAGCCATCGGCCGGCCCGGTTTTCTCGAGAACGTGCGCGCCGCTTCGCAGGCTTTCCGCGCGGCCGCCGCCGGTGGGCCCGTGGCGCGCGTGCGCGGCGCCGGCCTGCTGCTCGGGCTCGAGCTCGAGCCCGGGCTCGAGGCCAAGGCCGTGCAGCTGCGCCTGCTCGAACAAGGCGTGTTCGTGGGCACCAGCAACCACCCGCGGGTGCTGCGCCTGTCGCCGGCCCTGACCATTTCCCCTTCCGAAGCGGCCCACTTGGGCCGCGCCCTGGCTTCCCTGGAGGTCCACGCGTGATCGACATCCGCACCGCCGCTCCCTTCGTCCGTCGCTTCGAAGGCCGCATCCTGGTCCTCAAGGTGGGGGGCGCTTGCCTGTCCCACGGGGGCACCCGCAAGCGCCTGGCCGAGGACATCGCCGTCGTGCACACCCTGGGCGCCCAGGTGGTGCTGGTGCACGGCGCCGGCCCCCAGGTCGATCAGCTGCAGCGCCGCATGGGCGAGGAGCCGCGCAAGGTCGGCGGCCGGCGCGTGACCACGCCCGCCGCCCTGGCGGCCCTGCGCCAGGCCACCATGGAGCTGAACGCCGACCTGGCCGCGGCGATCAGCGCCGCCGGCGCGCCCGCCTTGGGCCTCTCGGCGGCCAGCGCCGGCGTGCTCGACGCGCGCCGCCGCCCGCTCGCCGCGACCCCCGAGGGCCCCGTGGACTTCGGTTTCGTCGGCGACCTGACCGGCGTCAACGCGCTGCCGCTGCTGCAGCTGCTCGAAGGCGGCATCATCCCGGTGCTGGGGCCCCCGGCCGGCGACGGCCAGGGCGGCTTCCTGAACGTCAACGCCGACCTGGCCGCGGCCCACGTGGCCGTGGCCCTCGAAGCTGCCAAGCTGGTGCTGATCACCTCGACCCCGGGCATCCTGATGGACGCCGCGGACCCGCGCTCGCTGGTCTCGGCCCTGTCCCTAGAGCAGCTCGGCGAGCTCGAGCAGAGCGGCGTGCTC
>JBIKLM010000439.1:0-3668 GCA_044359835.1 Planctomycetota bacterium | reverse complement strand
GCCGTAAACTTTGACCGCCGAGATGTAGCGCCCCTGGGCGGTCTCGCCCAGGGCATGGGCCAGGATGCTGGCGCTGAAGAGCTGGCACAGCGCTACCAGGGCCCCGCTGGCCTGCAGCAGAAGAGAATCGCGAAAAAAGCGGCTCTGGAGCAGGCGTTTGGGGCTCATCGCTTGGGAGCCCCCAGGGCCTCGCGATAGAGCGCCAAGACCAACGCGGCGTTCTTGTCCCAGGTGTTTGAAAGCGCATGCTCACGGCCGGCATGCCCCAAGCGCCGCCCGAGCTCGGGCTGTGCGAAAAGGCGCTCCAAGGCGGCGGCCACCGCGGGCACCTCGGGCTCCACCAGGAAGCCGGTCTCGGCCTCCACGATCGCGTCTTCTGCCCCGCAGTGCCGGGTCCCGATCACGGGTTTGCCGCAGGCCGAAGCCTCCAGATACACGATGCCGAAGCCCTCGAAGCCCCCGTCCGCGGCGGTCACCGGCGTGTGCAGGAACAACTCGCAGCGGCGGGTCAGATCGATCTTGTCGGCCTCCTCCACATTGCCGAGGAAATGCACGCGCTCGGCGACTCCGGCCTGCTCCACGATCGCTCGCAAGCGACGCTCGTAGTCGTCGCCCGACAGGCGGCCGACCAGATAGTGATGCAGATCCGGCCGGCCGCGGGCGGCCTGGCACCAGGCAGCCAGCGCCAGATGGTGTCCCTTGCGTTCCTTGGTCTCGCCGATCGAGAGGCTGAAGCGCTGCCCATGCCAAGGACGGGGGCCGACCAAGGGATCGCGCAGCAGCGGCCCCGGATCGACGCAGTTGGGGATCGTGTGGATCGTTGCGATCCGGCCCGGGCCGAGGGCCTCGGCCAGCCGCCGCGCGGTGTAGCCCGAGACGCTGATCATCCCCGCGAAACCGGCGTAGGTCCAGCGCGCCTTCTTGGCATGGCGCGGGTCCTTGAGCGGCTGCACGGAGTAGGTGCCATGGGCGGTCGCGATGCACGGCTTGCCCGCCAGGCGCGCCGCCAGGAGCGCCACCAGATTGTGGGGATAATCCTTGATGGCGTGCACCAGGTCCGCTCGCCGGGCGCTCCGCCAGGTGCGCCAGGTGCTCTGCACCAGGCTGAGCCAGAAGCGCAGCGGGGCCATGTAGAAGAAGTAATCCGGCGGCAGGCCCACGCTCACCTCCCAGCCCTTCGGCACCGAAGCCGAGGTCGGGCGGTGTTTGCGCGCCAGCAGCACCTCGACCTCGAGCCCCGGCTCGGCACGCTCCAGGGCCTGCACCAAACCCAAGGCGTAGCGACCGACCCCATCCAGGTCGGAGAGCGAATCGGTCAGATAGAGGACCTTCATGGGCGGATTTCCGCGGGACTGGACCCTTCGGCGTGGGCGCCACCGGCGCGGGCCGACATCCAGGCCACCAGCCGTTGGGCGCGGCGCTGCCAGGAGTGGCGCGGCGCGCGGATGCGCAGGCGTTTGCCCATCTGCATGCGGGCGTGGGGATTGGCCAGCAGGTCGGCGATGCCGCGGGCCAGGGCCTCCGGATCGTCGGGGGCCACGAAGCTGGCTTCCTCGCCGGGCGTCAGGATGTCGCGCAGCGAAGGCAGGTCGCTGGCCACGATCGGCACGCCGGCTGCCATGGCTTCAAAGACCTTGAGCGGCGAGGTGTAGAGTGCGGAAATCGCGGGCTTCGAGCGGTTCGGGACCACGAACAGGTCGGCCGCGATCACGTAATCGGCGACGCGCTCGGGGGGCTGGAAGCCATCCATGCGCAGGTTCCCGAGGCCGGCAGCCTGGGGCCGCAAACGCGCCAGATCGGAGTCGCTGCCGCCCGCGACCACGAAGCGCACACCCGGCAGCCGGCGCGCGGCTTCGATCAGCACCTCGACTCCCTTCCAAGGCAGCAGGCTGCCGGCGTAGACGGCCAGGGGCACGTCCGCCGGCACAGCGATGGCGGCCCGCGCCGCCGCCTGGGGCTTGCCGCTCGAATAAGGAGCCAGTTCGACGCCGTCGTGTTCGACCACCAGCCGCTCCGCGGCAAGCCCGAAGGGTTCGAGGTCCCGGGCCACGCCGCCGGAGATGGCCACCACCCCGGCCACACCGCGCAGGGCGCGCGCCAGCAAGGCCCGGCGCCAGCGGCCGCCGGGCACGCGGTGCAGCTCCAGGAACACCCCGGGGTGCCCAGCTTCCACCAGCCGAGCGGCGCATTCGATCTCGCGGCTGAGCACCAGGGACGCCACGGCACCGTCCGCGCGCCCCGCCAACACCGCCCGCGCCGCCGAGCGCGAAAAGCTCCACTCCTGGAGCCGCGCGGGCACGAATTGGAGCGGACCAGGGACCCGGTCGATCCAGTCGATGCAGCGCAGCGCCTGGACCTCCGGCGCCGGCTCGATCGGCACGCCGTAGTAGCGGAACAGGTCCTGGCCAGGCGGCAGGCTCGGGGTCGGAAAACGCCGCGCGTGCAACAAACGCACCGACAGACCCTGCGCGGCGAAAGCGGCCGCGACCTGCACCACCTGCAGGCTCTGGGCGCGCTTGGAAGGCAGCCGAGCGTTGGCGATCAAATCGAGGGCCGTGGACACGTTCGTTGGTTGGCTGCCGCGGCGGACTCAGCGGGCGGGGGCGGCGCCCGCACGCTTCTCGAGCACCCGTTGGCGCAATTCGCCGCTGTAGCTGCCGCGGTCCTGCTCGCCGAGGTAGCCCAGTCGCTCCAGGGCCTGGCGCTGGGTCTCCGCATCGCCGTCCAGCGCCCGCCGGTTGGCTTCGCTCTCGAGGTCGCGATCGGACTGCACGACCTCCTCGACCCCGATCGGCATGCGCGCATCCCAGTCCAAGAGGGCCGCCCGCAGGCGCTCGAGCTCGCCGGCGAGTGCTTGCCGGAGCGCGAGATCGGGGCGCTCGTCGCGATAAGCGCGCTCGAACAGGTCGCGGCGCTGCAAGGGGTCGCTCTCCAGGTCGTGCAGCCGCACCGTGCCGAGCTTCTCTTCGAGCGCGATCTGCCAGCCGTCCGCGCGCACCGCGTAGCGGTCGAGCACGAGCATGAAGCGATCGTCGTCGATGGCCACGTGGGTCGAATCCTCGGCGAAGGCGTAGGGGTGCGGCGCTCCCGCGCGCCCCTGCATCAAGGCCACCAGGCTGCGGCCATCGATCTCCTCCCGGGGGCCGCGCGCCGCCGGCGGGGTCAAACCGGCCAGCTCGGCCAGGGTCGGCAGCAGATCGATCGATTGCACCATCTCCGAGATCCGCCGCCCCGCCGCGATGCCGAGGCGCTGTTGCCCCGCCGGCCAGGAGAGCAGCAAGGGCACGTGCAGATTGGAGCGGTACATGTGGTTGTGCTCGTAGCGCCCGCTCTCGCCCAGGTCCTCGCCATGGTCGGAGGTGATCACTACGAGGGTCTGCTCGCGTTGTCCCAAGGCTTCGAGCTCGGCCAGCAGCAGGCCGATCTGATGGTCGGCCTGGGCCACGCCGCCCATGTACAGATCCTCGATCTGGCGCACGTCTTCGGGGCTCGGCGTGAACTCACCCCGCTCGATCACGCGGCGGATGTCCGCATCGAAGCGCCGGATCGGACCCCGATACTCCGGATCCACGAAACGGCTCCGGAACGGTTCCGGAGGGTCGTAGGGCGTGTGCGTCGAATACAGGTGCACGAAAGCGAAGAAGCGCCGATCGCGGTTCTCGCGCAGG
>JBIKLM010000070.1:0-13039 GCA_044359835.1 Planctomycetota bacterium | reverse complement strand
GATCGAGCTGCAAAAAGCCGTAGCCGAATGGTGCCAGAACCACGGGGCCGCCGGAGACCCGCTGGACAGCTCCGAAGGGCTGCGCCTGCTCAGCGAGTGGGGTCTGGTGTTCCTGGACGGCGGCCGCTACCGCGCCCTGGCGCTGCCGCGAGCCCTGGCGCGCCTCGAGAACCGCTGGTCGGCACGCGCCCGCCGCGCCTGATCCGCGCTGGAACGGCAGCTCAGCTCCGCGATCGCTGGCGAGCTGGGGCAGTGCCCAGGGATCTGTTTCCGGTCCTGTCCGCACGGGCTGCCTGCCCCCAGACCGATCGGGCCCGGCCGAGGTCTCCGGCCCGCGTGACCGTGCTCTAGGCTGGTGGCATGTCGTTGCTGCCGTGCCTGATCGCCCTCGGGATCGCCCTCGCTCCGGCCGCGGCCGGGCAAGCGCCAGAGGCCCTTCCGCCTCCGGCCCAGTCGGCTCCCGAAGTCACGCCGGCGCTGGACCTCGAGCAGGCCGCGGCGCTGGGCGTGGAGCGCCTGCTGGCGCTGCAGGAGCGCTACCTGCCGGACGAGCCGGTGCCGCGGCTGCCGGCGGACCAGCTGGCGGCCTGGCAGCAGAAGGAGCGCGATCGGCTGGCCCGCGCCCGGGCGGCGGCCGGCGAGTTGTGCAACGAATGGCCCTACGAGGGTGTCTATCGGGTCGGTCGGGAGATCCCGGCCGGCTATCGCGTGGGGGGCAGCGCGATCGTCTGCCTGGCGCTGCTCGAAACGCCCGGCTATCGCGCGGACCCCGCGCGCCAAGCCGCCGTGGAGCGCGCCGTGGACTTCATCCTGTCGATGCTGGCGCAGGATCCGGCTCTGGAGACCGGCCGCAAGCGGGGCTACGACGTGCGCGGCTGGGGCTTCGTCTATGCGCTCGAGCTGTGTTTGGCCCTGCGGCGGGCGCAGGTGCTCGACCCAGAGAGGTCCGAGCGCATCGAAGCCGCGGTGGGGGACCTGCTGGTTCGCCTGGCCGACAACCAGACCGAAGCGGGCGGCTGGAATTACGCCGATGACCGCCGCCACAGCCCATTTCAGACGGGCGTGACGCTGCTGACCCTGCTGCAAGCCCGTTCCCAGGGCTTCGAGGTCGCTCCGGCGCTGATCGAGCGCGCCCTCGAAGCGCTGGACAGCGGACGCAATCCGGAGACCGGCGCCTTCGCCTACTCGGGCCCAGGATCGGAACCGATGCACGCCTCCGCGGCCCGCGCCGCCCTGGCGGAATTGTGCCTTTTCGAAGCCGGACGCAGCTCCGTCGCCGATCTGGAGCACGCCATCCTGGGGTTCTTCGACGGCTATGCGCACCTGCTCGCGCGCAAGTCGCGCCAGGGCACCCACGAAGGGCCCTTCGGGATCGCCCCGTATTACTTCTATTTCGGCCACACCTACGCCGCTCGGGCGATCGAAGCGCTGCCGGAGGCGCGCCGGGCCGGCCATCGCGAGCGCCTGCGGGCCCTGCTGCAAAGCACGCGCGAACCCGACGGCACCTGGAACGATCGGATCTTTCCGCGCAGCGCGGCCTACGGCACCGCCATGGCCCTGCGCGCCCTGTTCGCGGCCGAGCCGCCGCTCGAGCCCCCCGCTCCGTCCGCCGAGTGAGGCCCCGGTGGCCTCGGGGCGGCCCCAGGGGCACGCCGCGCGCGCTCGAGCCGGCGGGGCCGGCCAGGGGCTCGAGCGCGCGGCGTCGAGGGCCGCGGGCGCTGCCGCCGCAGGCGCGCGCCGGGGCGGCAGGCCGCGCCGACGAGCCCGGCGGGCGAGCGGGCCGCGCGGCTGAATCGCGCGCTGCTCGGGGCGACCCTTGCGGATACGGGCGCGCCGGTTACGGTTGGCAGGGTCCTCCTCCCCCGCACACGGATTTCATTTCCATGAGCAAGTTCCCCGGAGTCTGCTGGGCCGTCGCTTTGGCCCTGGTGCCGCTGGCCGCGAGCGCGGCCGCGCAGGATTGGCTGAACCTCGGCGGCGGGCCGGAACGGGCCGGGCTGACGTCGGAGGTCGGGCCCAAGACCGCGGACCTGCTGTGGAGCAACAACACCGATTTCTCGGTGATCTCGTGGCATCCGTTCGTCTGGACCGATCCGATCAACGGCCAGCGCATCGTGGTCACGGTGCGGGAGTCGGGCTTTCCGACCGCCAGCGTGCCCAACGACGCAATCGTGGCCTACGACCTCGCCAGCGGGGCCGAGCTGTGGCGGCGGGTCGTGCCCTTCGCGGGCTCGAGCGTCGATTGGATCGCCTGGATCGCGGGCATCAGCCCCAGCGGCATCCTGTGGGCTTCGCGCAGCGACAACAGCAAGCAGCGGCCCCTGTATCGCTACGACGTGCGCACCGGCACGCTGCTGGGCGCGGCGCCGCTGAACACCTTCGCTTTCGCCTACGACGGCTCCGTGTTCGGACCGGACGGCGACCTGCTGGTCGGCGATCGCCAGCGCCTGGCGCGCCTCGACGACGCCACGGGCCAGGTGGTCTGGAACGTGACCCGCTCCTGTTCGGTCAGCGGGGCCTGCGGACCGGCGCTCTCGGGCGACGCGCTCTACATCGACGAGGTCGCCCCCGGGGGCCAGGTGATCACGCGCCTCGATTACGCCAGCGGCCAAAAGCTCTATTCGAGCCCGGTGATGCCCGGCTTCACCGCCCAGAACGCGCCCTTCGCAGCCCCCGGCGGCGGTCGCGTCTACTTCGCGCGCACCCAGAACAACGCCGCCGTCGACCAGCTGTTCGCCTTCGACGACACCGGCAGCGCCCTGGTGCAGGCCTGGAGCCGCCCGGTGCGCTGGACCACCAACCACGAGCACGGCATCGGTCCGGACGGCACGCTCTACACCTTCTTGCCCGGCGGCGAGCTGGCGCGCTTGGCCCCCCAGAACGGCGCCGTGGTCGCGCAGACCGGCGTGTTGCTGAGCGGCACCAGCAACTTTTCCCCGAAAACTGCCGTGGACGCCAACGGCAGCGTCTACGTCAGCAATGGCTGGGCCTCGAGCCCCTCGACCAACGGGCGCATCTGGGCCTTCGATCGGGACCTGCAGCCGCTTTTCACCCTCAGTCTCGACAATCAGAACGCCGGCGGCCCAGCGCTGGTCGAAGGCGGGACTTTGGTGGCCTGCGACCGCAACGCCGTGCGCGCCTGGCGCTCGATCGCCACGGTGGCGGCCTTCTTCTTCGAGAACGGCAACGGCCTGAACCCCGCGGGCTTCAGCACCTTCGACGCCCCGGTCCTGGGGGCGACCTGGCAGAGCAGCGTGCAGATGGGCCCGGCCTCGGTCCTGAGCCTGGTGGCGTTCGCTCCGGGCCCGGCGCTGGCCCTGCCCTTCACCTGCCCGAACGCCTGCGAGCTGCTGGCCAACCCGGCCACCACCTTCCTGTACGACTTCCAAGCGGGCAGCCACTCCCTGGCCATCCCCCTGAACCCGGCCCTCTCCGGCGTGCAGGTGATCGCCCAGGGCGGCCGCGTGGACTGGCCCGTGGGCGGCGTGCCGGTGCTCGAGCTGTTCAACGCCTACCGGCTGCGCCTCGGCATTTGACCGGCGTCTCGGCGCGCACGCGGAAGGGCTGAACGACCGCGACCGCGTCGCCCGATGGGCCTTGGGTCCGCCATCCGGCGGGCCCGGGGACGTCGAAAGGCTCGAGGCGGTCCCAGTCCGGGCCGGCGGAGCCTCTGAGGCGCGCCCGCCGAACCCGGGCAAGCGGTGCTCGGTGCCGGGCCTGGATCGCAGAGCGCGTGCCCTCGCCAGAGGCGGCTCGCGGCGTGCACGATAGGGGCATGTGGCGCCGACGCATCCACGAGGCCTTGGACGTCCAGCACGCCCACGATCCCCTCGGGCGGGTCGTGCAGCCGGCCTTGGCCGCCATGGTGCTAGCCAACGTGGCCCTGGCGATCGCGGAGACGGTTCCGGGCGTTGCCCAGCGTTTGCCCGCGCCCCTGCGCTGGTTCGAGCTGTTCTCGATGGGTGTTTTCGCCATCGAGTACGCCCTGCGGCTGTGGACCTCTGCCGAGCTGACGCCGTTCGCGCGCCCCTGGAGCGGCCGCCTGCGCTACGCGCTGACCCCGCTGATGCTGGTCGACCTGGCCGTGCTGCTCCTGCCCGCCTGGCTGGACCTGCGCCCGCTGCGGATCCTGCGTCTGTTCCGCCTGGTGCGCTATTCGCAGCGCCTGATGCTGCTGCTGCGCGTCGTGCGCGAGCGCGCCGAAGAACTGCTGGTGGCCGTGGCCATGGCCGGCATTCTGCTGATCATCGCCTCGACGGCCATGTACTGGGTCGAGCACCACGCCAATCCGGGTTTCGATTCGATCCCCGCCACCATGTGGTGGGGCGTGGCCACCCTGACCACGGTCGGATACGGCGATGTGACGCCGATCACGCCCCTCGGCAAGGTCTTGGGCGGCTTCGTGGCCCTGCTCGGCGTAGGCCTGTTCGCCCTGCCCGCTGGCATCCTGGCCGGCGGTTTCGCCGAAGAGCTGCAGCGCCTGCGCAAGGAGCGCCAGGCCGGCCATGCGGGCCACGTCCCACGCTGCCCGCACTGCGGCTCGCCCCTGTGAGGTCTGCACCGATGGCTGGCCTGCGTTTGGTTGTGCTCAGCGATACCCATGGGCGCCATCGGGACATTCCCGTGCCCGACGGGGATCTGCTCCTGCATGCGGGCGACTTCACGCGGCGCGGCGAGGAGCGCGAACTGGCGGCATTCGGCGACTGGCTCGCCCAGCAGCCTCATGCCATCAAGCTGCTGGTGCCAGGAAACCACGATTTCTTGTGCCAGAGCGATCCGGACCGCGCGCGCGAGCTGCTGGCGGGGGCGGAGCTGCTGCTGGGCACGGACGCGCGCTTCGCGGGCCTGTCGGTGTGGGGCTCGCCCTGGCAGCCCTGGTTCAAGGACTGGGCCTTCAACCTGCCGCGCGGTCCGATCCTGGCCGAGCACTGGGCCACGGCACCGGCCGACCTGGACGTGCTGATTACGCACACGCCGCCCGCCGGGGTGCTCGATCGCACCTGGCGCGGGGAAGCGGTCGGCTGCGCGGACCTGACGGCGGCCCTGCCGCGGATCCGCCCGCGTCTGCACGTCTTCGGACACATCCACGAAGCCCGCGGGCGAGCCGTCCTGCCGAGCGGCGGCCTGGCGCTCAACGCCAGCAACCTGAACCTGCTCTATCGACCGGCCTACCCGGTGTGGGTGCTCGATTGGGACGCGGACGGGCCGCGGGTGCTCTCCGGCGATTGAGTGCGGGGGGCAATTGCTCCCAGCGGCGCGCCGCAGCCGCGTTTCCGCACGCTCCGCCGCGCCGCGAGTCGATCCTCTGCGGGCCCAGACCGTTCAGGCCCGGAACAACCCCAGCTTGCCCGTGCTGCCTTCGCTGGTCAGCCGGCCGGCGGCCACCAGCTCGGCCGTCCAGCGCGCCACGTCGGCGAAATCCAGGTCGTCGAAAATCACCCGGGCGCCGGGCGCCAGGTGCGCGCTCCAGGCCTCGAAATCGGCCCGCACCGCCGCGTAGCGATGGTCGCCGTCGATGAACAAGAGGCCGATCGAGCCCTCGAAAGCGCGCGCCGCTGCCAACGAAGGCAGGCACACCAGCGAGACGTCGGCGCCCACGCCGCTGCGCGCCAGATTGGCGTAGAGCTGGGCCATGTCGGCGCGCCCGAAGCGCCCGCCCCGCGGGCCCACGAACTCGGCGTGCGGATCGACGCTCCAGACGTGCGCGCCCGCGCGCCGCGCGCCCAGGGCCAGGGCCACCGTCGAGCGCCCGCGGTAGTTGCCGATCTCGACCACCGCTTGCCCGCTCGGCACCCGGGCCGCCGAGTGCGCCAGCTCCGCCAGCTCCTCCCGCGACATCCAGCCCTCGACCGCCTCGGCCAGCCCGAGCTCCAGTTCCAGCGCGGATTCGACCTGCATCCGCTCCTTCTCGGCCGCCCAGCGGGTCCCCTTGAGGGCCCCGAGACCTGGCCGAGGGCCGATTCCCGGCCTGCCGCCTCTGGCGTCAAAGCCGCCCGGCCGCACTGCGTTGCCAACCCGGCCCGGGCGAGCCACGGGCGAGTCCCAAGCCAGGTGAGGTCCGCAGCGCGCGGCCCGCAGCGCTGGGCCCCCTGGGCGGCGCGGGCTGGCAGCGGGCGCCGCTGCGCTCCCTCGCCCTCCGGACGCGCCTCGGCGCGCGCCGAAAATCGCGACTTTTCTGAGGAATCGCGCGACCCGGCGGAGACTGGGGCTTGGAACCCTGCGATGCGCCAGCTCGACCCCACCGCCCTGTTGTCCGAGAGCGATCGGCTGCACCGCTTGGCGCGGCGGCTGGTGTCGGACCCGGGGCTGGCGGCGGATGCGGCTCAGGAGGCGCTGCTGATCGGCCTGCAGGCCGGCTCGCCGCCGGGGGCGCCCCTGGGCCGCTGGCTGGCGGGCGTGCTGCGCCATCGGCTGCGCAGCGCCCGGCGCGCGGCCTCGCGGCGCCAACGCCGGGAGGCGCTCCACGCCGCGGCGCAACCGGGC
Organism: Planctomycetota bacterium; assembly: GCA_044359835.1. GTDB lineage: Bacteria > Planctomycetota > UBA1135 > UBA1135 > JBIKLM01. The sequence goes on along the minus strand of JBIKLM010000070.1, from coordinate 6,556 downwards.
CTCTGGGGCGGCGAGCGCAGCGAGCCCCCGGCCGATGCCGGCCTCGAGCGCCTCGAGCTCCACCAGCGTCTGCTGGGCTTCGTGCGCGAGCTGGAGGAGCCCTTCCGCACGGCGGTCGTGCAGCGCTTCCTCGAAGAGCAGAGCCCCGACGAGATCGCCGCGCGCCTCGGCCTGCCGGTCAAGACCGTCTACAGCCGCATCGAACGGGGCCTCGAGCGCCTGCGCCGACGCCTGGACCAGCACCCCGGCGAGCGCGCCCGCTGGGCCCTGCTGCTGCTGCCCCAAGCCCCGCACGAATCCCTGGCGCCCAAGCTGCGGCCCGATGCGCCGCTCGCGCTGTCCTTCGCCCCGCTGTTCGCCATGAAGCTCTTGCCTTGGTGCTTGACCGCCGCCGCCGTGCTGCTGGCCGGACTGACCTGGCGTTTCTTCGCGCCGAGCCAGCCCCCCGGGGAGCCGGGCGAAACCTCCGCCGCGCCGCCTTCTGCTGGAGCCGCACCCGCCGGCGCCGCAACGCCGCTGGCGGCCGTGAGCCCCCATCCGGAGCGCGCCCAAACGCTGGACTTCGCCGCGGCTCCAAGCCCGTCCGCGCCGCCGCCCAGCGTCGCCTTGGCGCCGAGCGATGCGCTGGCCGGCCGCGTCCAGGACATCCACGGAGCGGGTCGCCCGGGCCTCGAGCTGCGTTTCGAAGGCCAGTCCGCGGAGTCCGCGCCGCTGGCGCTCAGCGGCGCCGCCGGCAGCTTCCAAAGCCCCTGGCCCGAATCGGAATCCCGCGGGCGCCTGCGGGCCAGCGGGCCGGGCTGGGCGACCCTCTGGTCGCCGATGCTGAGCCGCGGCCGCCCGGCGGGCGAGCTCCTGGTGTGGGTCGGGCCGGCGCGCCGCTACGCGGGCTTGGTGCTCGACGGCGAGGGCCGGCCCGTGGCCGGGGCGCGTCTCTCGCTGACGCTTTCCGAAGAACTCCAGGCGCGCATCAACCCGGGGGTTTTCCAGAGCGGCGTGGCCCAGGCCCAGACCCACAGCGACGCCGAGGGTCGCTTCGACCTCGGCGAGCTCGCCGGGGCGCCCGGATCCCGCCTGGGCGCGGCGGCCCCCGGCTATCGCTCCGCCGAGATCCCGCTGCCCGAACCCTCCGCCGAGGACCTGCTGCTGGTGTTGATCGCCGAGGGTCCGCGCGGCGAACGCCTGGCGGGCCGGGTCCTGGACGCACAGGGCCAGCCCCGGCCGGGCGCGCGCGTCGGCACCGGCGAGCACAGCAGCAGCAGCGACGCCGAAGGCCGCTTCGAGCTCGAACTCAGCGCCGAACAGCTCGAAGCCGCCGGCCAGCGCTTGACCGTCTTGGCGCCCGGTTTCCTGCCGGTTTTCAGCGATCTCAGCGGCCTCGACTCCGCGCGCCGCCAGGATCTCGAGATCGTGCTGGGCGAGCCCGCCGCGGGCCTCTCCGGGCACCTGCGCCACGCCGACGGCCGGCCCGCCGCCGGCGCCCTGGTCTGGACCGACGACGGCACCCCTTTCGGCCGCGTGCTGAGCGAGGTCTCGGGCATGCACTTCGAGGTCGACTACGACATCGAGGGCCTGATCGCCCGCTCCACCTCGCAGATCGGCGGCCGCCAGGCCGCCTGCGACGCCGACGGCGCCTTCGCCCTGGACGGCCTGTTGCCGCAGACCTACCGCCTGTGGGCCCTCGACCCCGGGACCGGCGAGCTGTGCGGTCCGTTCCCCGTCGACGCGCCCGCCGCCGGCCTGGCGCTCGAACTCGCTGGCCAGGAACGACCCGTGCCCATCGCGGGGCGGGTGACCAACCTGGCCGGCGACCCGCTGCCCGGCGTGGCGATCCTGTTCGAGCGCCGACGCCAGGCCCCCGACGGCACCTGGGTCCGGCGCGAAGTCCGCTCCGAGCCGCCCCTGCAGAGCGACGCCGAGGGCCGCTTCCGCTTCAACGGTCTGTGCATAGCGGGCACGAACCTGCTGGTCGAGCGCGCCCCCGGCGACCAGCGCCGCATCGCCCTCGAGGCCCAAGCGGACCTGACCGACCTGTGGATCGCCCTGCCGGCCCCCTGCCGCCTGCAGGTGACCCTCAGCGAGCCCGGCAGCGCCAAGACCCTGCAACTGCTCGACGCCCAGGGCCGCCCCCTGCTGCTGACCATCCAAGCCGGCAGCGTGATGCTGCAAGCCCACGCCATGCAGCTCGACGGCGCCGTCTCCGACTGGATCGAAACCGACGAATCCGCCGCCTTCCTCGAACTCAGCAACGGCCCCGCCGGCACCCGCCGCTTCCCCCTCCGCCTGACCCCCAACCAAGCCAATCGCCTGACTTTCTGAGCTGCTCCTCGACTCCCCGCCGCGGCCGCAACCCCGCACAGCCCGGGCCGCGCTCGCCCCCGAACCGGCCGGCAGGGCCCGATCTGTACGATCGGTTTTCCCTGACCATGCGGCGTGGGTGGGGCCCAACTGCGCCGCGGTCGAGCGCGCCTCCACAGGCGAAGGGCTGCTACTAAATCAGTTCCAGAATGGCACTTAGGTTCGATTGGTCAGCAAGGGAACCGCACTTACCCTGGGCTCATTACCCGTCGAACGAGCCTTCGAAGGCTCGCGAAGTCAGGCCGCAAGCCGGCTCCAAACGGCACTCAGGGGTCGACCCGGATGCGTAAGGGTTCCCGTCCCCTAAGCGCTCAGATACCACGTCCCCTGAGACCAGTCCCTCATGCCCCAGCTCTAGCGCCGCGCCCAGCTCACGGCGTGGCGGATGGGCCGAGGGCCCTGTCCGTGCGAGGCAGGCCCGTCGATTGGGCCGAGCCCTTGGCACCGTTTTCCTGGGGCATTCTCTCCTTTGGAGGAAATCTGGCCATGAGTCGTGCCTCGGCCCGAAGGTAGATCGCCGAATGCCCTTGCTAGGCGGCGCGCACTTCGAGGAAGGCACTCAGGACAGCCAACACGGAGCCTGCCGATACCAGGGCGAAGGAGCTCCAATTCAGGCGGCGGGCCAGCGTCTGGCGGCTGGCGCGGTTGAGCCAGTCCACCGCGATGCCGGTCACGAGGGCGGCCAAGATGCTGGCGAAGGTCACCAGGGCGATGCGATCGATCAGCAGCGCGCCCAGGGCTGGATCGACGAGGCGCTGCAGGGAGTACATGTTGCCCACGGCGCCGAAGATCGATGCGGCCGACATGGAGGCGCGGATGTTGAGGTGCGAGGGGTGAACCGCGTAGGTCAGCAGGGCGATCAGGTTGGCCACCAACAGCCCCACCAGGTTCATGGCCAGTGCGCGCCCACCCGAGCGTTCGAGGTCCACCTCCGCGATCACTCGTGAGTATTTGTTGGAGGCAGCATCCGGAAGCCCGAAATCTGATCCGTAGCGCTCGGTGACGGCGCGGATGCGGAAGCCGCTGAAGGCGAACCCGGGCACCGAGGCGTGCTCGCTGACCGAACTGGCGGCGAGATCCGGCTCGAATTGCAGTTCTGAGGCGGTCAGCGGAGTCTCGAAGATCATCTGCAGACGCGGCTGATCGAAGGGATAGCGCCTCAGGTCCCAAGCATGATTGAAGGTGGCCGAGACGTAAGCCGAATGGTGCTGACGGCCATCCCCGAGGTCCCGGCGCGAGTAGGCGCGCACGCTCCAATCCCGGCCGTTGAGCAACTGCAGGCGATCGAAGGGCTGCTCCAGCGCCACGTCGCGATCGATCAACCAGAGGTAAAACTCGGCTCCAAAACTGCCATCCAAGAGATCGATGCTGTGGATGTCGGTGATCCAGATGCCGATCTCGATCCGCTCGGGGGAATCCGACTCCTTCGCGCCGGTCTGGGCTTCGTGGAGTCCCCGAGCGCTCGCCGGCAGCATCGCACCCAGCAATCCCAGGGTCCACAGACCCAGGCGCGCGAATGCGGCCAGCGCACGGCGCCGTAGCCCCTGCCGTCCGATGGCTGGGAGAACTGCCTTCGAAGCGTGGTTGTCAGCGGACGCGCAGACTCGGGAGTGCATGGGGCGTTCGATCGGCGGCGGTGCCGCCGGAGGCCATTGCGGGAGGGCAAGGCCGCGCGGCGAAACTGAGCGGCCAAAGTTTAGTTCGGGAGCCGCCGATGCACCGATTGTCGCGGAGAATCCAGTCGAGGCGGGGCAAGGCGGAATTGCCGTCCGCACGGGGCGCCCGCGGGAGCCGTTGGGATGTTTTGAGGAGTAGCCGCGGAACAGATCGTTCGACTGACGGGCGCATCGCTCCGGCGAGGGGCAGCCCTCGAGGACCTGCGAGACATCAGCGGGGCAGCAAGTTGAGGCGCGGGGCCAGGCCTTCGAGCAGGGAGTCCCGGTGGGCCAGCAGGGCTTCGAGCTCGGCGGCGATGTCGGGCACGTCCTCCCAGAAGAGGGTGTAGTGCAGGGCGTAGATGCGGCAGGGGGAGTCGCCGCCGGCGGGCGGGACGGTCAGGGTCGTGGTCCAGGCGGCGCGCGGTTCGCGGGATTGGCGCGCGGCGGCGGCGGGGGTGGGGCCCACGGCGAGGGGGCCGAAGTTGAGCTGGCCGCGCGGCGGCAGGCGCGTGGGCGAGCAGGCGTCGAGGTCCTCGCGCAGCGCCGCGGCCATGCGCTCGAGCAGCCGGTCGCAGCGCCCGTGGAGCTCGCTTTGGCGGCGGGCGAGCTCCTGCACCAGCTCGGCCCAGGCGGGATCGCTGCGATCGGGAGGCGCGCCGGCCAGGGACTGGCCGAGGGTGCCGTTTTGCAGCAGCTGTTCGAGCAGCGCCTCCGGGGCCGCGGAGCCCTGGCTGCCCGGAAAACGGCGCAATTCGGCCAAGGTCGCGCCGCCGCGCTCGGCCACGAAACGCTCCGGCAGGGCCTTGCGCAGCAGGGTCAGGCACTCGACCTCGTCGCCGAGCGGACCCTGGAAGCGGCCCTTGGGCAGGGCGTCCCGCGAGACGCCCGCGCGCTCGGTCTCGGCGCCCCACCAGTCGGCGAACAGCTCGAGGCCGCTGCGGCCCTGGCCCTCGCGGTAGGGCAGCGCCGGCAGCCAGCGCGGCCCCTCGTCCTGGAGTTGGAAGACCGGCGTCGCGGGGGGCTCGGCGCTGCGCTCCGCGGGCACCCGGGCCGCCAGCTCCGCCGGGGCCGCAGCCCCGGCCGGCCCGAAGCCACCCTCGGGGGCCGCGCCGCGCTCCGCGGCCGGCGTGGACCCGGGCCGAAGGCTCAACCACAGGCCCACGAATCCCAGGCCCAGCGGCAGCAGCAGCCAAATTCGCAGGGGATTCATGGGACCGGAACGGCCCCCGGGGCCGCAGCCGCCAGAGCCTAGCGCCCGGCGGCTATGCTCGCCCGTCCATGCAGACGATCGCCTTCGAGGACTTCGCGCGGGTCGAGCTGCGCGTCGGGCGGGTGCTCAGCGCCGAGCCCTTCCCAGAGGCCCGCAAGCCCGCCTACGTGCTGCAGGTCGATTTCGGCCCCGAGTTCGGCGTCAAGAAGTCGAGCGCCCAGATCACGGCCCTGTACCGGCCCGAGGAGCTGGTCGGGCGGTTGGTGGTCGCCGTGGTCAACTTTCCTGCGAAACAGATCGGGCCGCTGATGTCGGAATGCTTGGTGACCGGCTTCCACGACGCCGAGGGGCGCGTGGCCCTGTGCGTGCCCGATCGCGAGGTGCCCCTGGGAACCAAGCTGCTCTAGACCCCGGTGCCGCCTCCGCCATGCCCTCGTTCGATCTTGAGCCCGACCGCCCGCCCGGCCCCGCCGCCGCTGCCGATGGGGCCGTGCCGCCGGCTTCGTCGGCCCCAGCGCGGTCCGCGGAGCCCGCAGCAACCGCCGCGGCGGGCGCCGATCCGGCCGATGACGAACGTCCTCCGGCCCAGGCCTCCGAGGTCCCGCCCATGGCCGCGGCTTCGCCCGCCCCGCCCGAACCCTTCGCGATCGCGCGCTGGACCGTCGGCCCCGAGTACCTGCTGGCCTCCTACGCCGACTGGCTGGCCCACCTTTCGCGTTGGGTGCGCCATTGGCCCTGGATCGCTTCGCTGCTGGCGCTGGCGAGCCTCGCCGCGGGCCTGTGGTTCGAGCGGCCGCTGCTCTCCCTGACCCTGTCCCTGCTGGCGACCGTGGAAGTCGTGTGCGGCTTGGGCCACCGCCGCTGGTGGCTGCGCAAGGCCCTGCGCGGCAAGCGCCTCGGACGGCCGATCGAATTGCGCTTTTGCGAGCCCGGGTTCGAGCTGCATTCCGGCGATGAAGGCTGCTGCCTGAGCTACGCCCTGGTGCGCGAATACACCTTGACCCCGAGCAGCCTGCGGCTCGATCTGGGCGGCGGGATGCGTTTCGTCGTGCTCGACCGCGACCTGATGCCTGCGGATGGCAAGCGCCAGCTCGCCGAGCGCCTGGCGATCCTGGCCGGGCCCGCCACCCCGCGCTCGATCCCGGTCGAGGCCTGCTGATGGCCTGAGGAACGATCGCCTCGGGCGCACACGGAGCCGGGGCGGAAAGCGCGCGAGATGCCTTTGTCCCGCCACCCGCCGGGCGCGAGCGCTGGGATCGGGGCCGCGCGCGGATTCGTTGCCAGCCTCACAGGGGCCGGAGCAAGCCTCCACCCGGGCGCAGCCCGGATCGCC
>JBIKLM010000438.1:0-3692 GCA_044359835.1 Planctomycetota bacterium | reverse complement strand
GGCTGCAGGTGGCGCCAATCGAATTCGAGCACGAAATCGAGGTAGCGGCGGCGCGAGAGCAGCAGGCTCGTCGGGCGCCCGCTGCACAGGATGCGATCGCCTTCGAAGCGCCAGGTGGGCTGGGCGCCCAGTGCGGAGCCGCCGACCGCCTGCCAATCGGCGCGCGCCAGCGGGACGAAGCGCTGCTCTGCGGCGGGGCCGAATTCGTCAGCGTCGAGCGGCGCGGGCTCGATCGGCCAATCGTCGCTGCGGAAGGGCGACACGGGCCAGCCGGAATCGGCCAGCAGGTTGCCGGTGCCGATGGCCTCGAAGGCATAGCGCACGGCGATCGGCGCGGGCACTTGCGCAGAGGAGAGGCGCAGGTCGGCGCCGTCGAAGCGCGCGCTGGCCGGGTGGAAGCGGCGGTCGGCGCCGGCCAGGGCCAAGCCCTCGGGCAAGCCGCCTTTGGCCCGCAGCAGCCCGAAGGGCTCGCCGAATCGCACCAGCGCTTCGGACCCGTGGAATTCGAAGGCCACCGGCCGGGGCGCGGCTGCGGCCAGGGGCTCGCCGGAGGTGAGCGCGCTGCGCCCGTAGGCCTGGGACAGGGCCAAGCGCGCCAGGCGCTCGCCGACCGTGCGCTTGTCCTTGGGATGGATGTCCGCCGGGTCCCCCAGGTCGATGGTGGGCGCCAGGCCGAGGCCCGGGCCCGTCAGGGCCTGGCGCTGGGCCTCGCGCAGCCGCGCGGGCTCGCCGAATTCCGGGCTGTAGCCGAAGGGCGCGATCTCGACCGCGAACACGGGCAACTCCGGGCGCCGGAACAGGCCGCGCCAATCGTCGATCAGGGCCCCCATCAGGGCCGCATAGCGCCCATAGCCGGCGCAATTCGACTCGCCCTGGTACCAGATCGCGCCGTCGAAGGGAAAGCGCTCGAGCGGGGCCAGCATGCCGAGATGCAGGCCCGCGGCGAGATCCGGTGAAAGCTCCGCCTCCGCCGCTCCGCCCTGGGCTTCGGCGCGCAGGGCCTGCAGGGAAGCGAGCTCGAAAGCCAGGCCCGGCTGCTTGGCCAGGGCCGCTTCGCTGAGCCAGGCCTCGATGCGCGTTCCGCCCCAGGTCGCGTCGACCAGGCCGATGGGCTGATCGAGCTCGCGCTCGAGCCGGCGCCCGAAGAAAAACGCCACGGCGCTGAAGTCGCGCAGCGCCTGGCCCTCGGCCGCTGTCCAGACCCCGCCGCCGCGCGGATCGGCCGCCAGGGCGACCCGATTGGGCACCTGGAACAAGGACAGGCGCGGCTCGCCCGCCGGCATCGCGCCGCCTTCGGTCGCATCGCCCACGGCCCACAGGGGCCACTCCATGTTCGACTGCCCGCCGGCGAGCCACACCTGGCCGAGCCAGACCGGTTCGATGCGCCGCTCGACGGTCGGCTCGGCCGAGCCCGGGGCACTCCAGCGCACGAGCAGCGCGAAGGGCCCGCCCGCGCCGGGCAGTTCGAGTTCGAGCTCGAACTGCCCCGCCAACCCGAGCTCCCCCTGCGCCGCGCCCAAACGCCGCTCGCCGTCGAGCAACACCAGCTCGATCCGGCCGCCCTCCGCCGCGCTCGCGCCGAGCCCCGCCACCGAGCCCCAGATCGGCGCCCGCTTGCCCGCCGGCAGCACCACCCCCGGCGACAGGATCGCCGGCAGCTCGATCGTCTGGGCCCACAACGGCAGCCCACAGGTGAACCAGGTCGCCAGGCTGGCTAGCCGAGAACGGATGCGCATCAGCGCAAGATAACGCGAAGTCTGAGCAGCGGTGGACGCAGGCCGAAGGCCACCCCAGCCCCCCGGCTCCAGGCCCCCTGGAATCAGCTCGCGCTCGTCCCCACCGATGGACCGGGCCGCCTCGGCCCCAGCCTATAGCCTGTCTGGCAGCGGCGCTGCACAGCTCGATGCAGCGCCGAGCATGGGAACCAAACCGCCCCGGGAGGTACCGGACCTGCCGCTTCGGCGCGGCGGTGGATGCCATTGCGAGCGTATACGGCGGCACGACCGAGGCGTGCCAACGCAGAACTCACCCGGATCCGCCTGCCCTCGGCCGTCAGCGAAACGCAGGAGCAAACGCGATCCGGAGGGCGCGGACCGGATGTCGAATCGACCGCTCCGCCTGGCCAAGGGCTAGGGCTGCTTCGGGTCCGCTCCGGATCGCCCGCGTGCTTGCGCGTTCGACCCCGCAGCGGTAGAGGCGTTGCTCACAGATCCTTAACTGGGGCCAGGACCACCCGGAAGCCACCAGAATGGTAAAGAGCGTTGATCGGGCTGAGGTCCCGGTTCCCGGAGCGGCAAGAGCTGGATGACATGCCCGAGCCGCCTCCGCGAACGACCATCAGGAGACTGCCACCGACGAGTGGATCGGTCACGGCGAAGGCAGGGTAGGCAGCATGGGAGTCGAGACACCACTCGAACACGTTTCCATGCATGTCGTGCAGTCCCCACGCGTTCGGCGGGTAACTGCCCACGGGCACCGTGCCGAGCCGCGGACCATTGCAGTCGCGGTTCGAATGCTGGGACCAACCGAACCTAGCTTGTGCGCAGAACAGGCTGCCGCCGAGATTGAACTCCGTAGTCGTCCCGGCGCGGCAAGCGTACTCCCACTCGGCTTCCGTCGGCAGGCGGTACTGGTAGCCTGGAGGCACGTTGCCGAGGACCGATTGTTGTGCCGTCAACGCCTCGCAGTACCACCGCGCTTGGACCCAGCTGACTCGTTCGACCGGTCGGCTCGCGCCGACGAAGGACGACGGATTCGTCCCCATCAGCGCCTGATACTGGGCCTGGGTCACCTCGGTAGTGCCCATCCAAAAGGGCTTGGAGATCGTCACTGGATGCACCGGATGCTCGTCGCTTTCTCCGAAGTACGGCGCCCCGCTCGCCGCGTTCGAGCCCATCAGAAACGTCCCCGGTTGGATGATCGCCAAGCCTGGGATCGGAGTCACACCGGGGATCGGACCTCCGGGAGCAGCTAGGGTGATCTGCAGGGCGTTGGTCAGGCCGGGCGAGGAGCCTTGGTCGAAGTGCACCAGCAGACCCTGGGCAAAGATGGCGATGCCCACCAGGGTCGGGTTCGATGGCACGTTGACGGAGAATTTGGCTGTGCTCGGGCTGCCGGTGTAGTACTCCGGTCCGAGGGCCAGGAAGGGATTCGGGGGCAGCACGTCCAGCAGCAGCTCACCGCTGGAGCCGGACGAACCAAGACCCAGACCGGGCAACACCAGGCCCGCGGGGAACCCGGGCGCTGGCTGGCTCGCCAGGTACAGATAGGCCAGACCGGGAAGCGGGTTCGCTGCAGCCGTGTCGCTCACGCGGAGCTCGAAGCTTGAGCCAATCCATGGAATGCCCGCGGTCCACGCAAGGCTGTTCGCGGGGTTGATGCCGCTGCCGTAGGGCGTGACCTGGGCGGAAGCGGGGAACGAGGCGCCGGCGAGGCCGAAGGCCAGGGCGACGATGCGGGCGAGGCGGAGTTGCATGGGAGCTAGGTGCAGGCTCTGGGGCCGAAACCGAGGCTGGGGGGCGAAGCTCCATGGTAGAGCTCCTGCTATCTCAATGCTAACCGTTCGCTCCGCGCCTGGACCTGCACGCGAATGGGTCTCGAAACTGGTGCTCGATCCCGTTCGAAGGGCCCCCGTTCCGGCCCTCCCCGGCGCCATTCACCAGATCCCGTTCTGGCTTGTTTGCACTCGCACC
>JBIKLM010000106.1:0-10906 GCA_044359835.1 Planctomycetota bacterium | reverse complement strand
CTTCCTGCTGGCCCTGGCGCGCGCTGGGACGCGGGTCGGCGCCGCCTGGGTCGATGTGTCCACCGGGCGGCTGCTGGCGGCGGAGCGGCCCCTGGCGAATCTGCTCGACCTGCTGGTCGAGGTCGAGCCGGCCGAGGTCCTGCTGTGCCCCGAGCAGCTCGCCGACCAGCCCGAACTGCTGGCCGAATTGGAGCGCCAGTTCGGGCCGCGATTGACCGAGCGCGAGGGCTGGCGCTTCGATCGCGGGGCCGCCCTGCGGGCCTGCCGGCGCCAGTTCGGCGTGCAGACCCTGGCGGGCTTCGGCCTGGAGGACGAGCAGCCCGCGGTGCCGGCCATCGGGGTGCTGCTCGAGTACCTGGCCGAGACGCAGAAGAGCGCCTGCGCCCACGTCCGCAAGGTCGAGCTGGCCGAGAGCGGCCGCCACCTGGTGCTCGATCGCACCACGCGCGCCTGCCTCGAACTGGTCGAGACCCAGCGCGGCGCGCGGCGCGAAGGCAGCCTGCTTGACGTGCTCGACGCCACGGCCACGCCCATGGGCGGGCGCCTGCTGCGCGAGTGGCTGCTGTATCCGCTGGTCGAGCCCGAGCCGATCCTGGCGCGCCAGGCGGCGGTGGCCGAGTGGGTCCAGAGCCCGCTGGCGCGCGAAACGCTGCGCGAGGCCCTGTCGGGCATGCGCGACCTGGAGCGCCTGTGCGCCAAGCTCTCGACCGGGCGCGTCAACGGCCGGGACCTGCTGGCCCTGGCCCAATCGGCGGCGCTGGTGCCGCAGCTGATCGCGGCCCTGGAATCGGCCCAGGCGGCGCGGCTCCTGTCCCTGCGCGGCATGCTCGACCCGCTCGAGGACCTGACCGAGCGCGTGCGCCGCACGCTGGTGCCCGAGCCGCCGCTGACCGTGCGCGAAGGCGGGCTGATCGCCGGCGGCTTCAGCGCGGAGCTCGACGAGCTGCGCCAGATCGCCGGGGACGGCAAGGGCTGGATGGCGCGCTTCCAGGCCGAAGAGAGCCAGCGCTCCGGGATCCCCAACCTCAAGATCGGCTTCAACTCGGTCTTCGGTTACTACCTGGAGGTGCCCCACGGCCAGGTGGAGCGCGTGCCCGAGCACTTCATCCGGCGCCAGACGGTCAAGGGCGGCGAGCGCTACGTGACGCCCGAGCTCAAGGAGTACGAGGGCAAGGTGCTGAAGGCCGAGGAGCTCTCGCGCGACCTCGAATACCGGCTGTTCGACGAACTGCGCCTGTGGCTCTCGGGCCTGGTCGGGCGGGTGCTCGACACGGCCCGCGCCGTGGCCGAGCTGGACGTGCTGGCGGCCCTGGCGCAACTGGCCGCGGAACGCCGCTACGTGGCGCCTGCGGTCGATCGCTCCGGCGAGATCCTGGTGCGCGAGGGCCGCCATCCGGTGATCGAGCGCAGCAGCGCGATCGAGCGCTTCGTGCCCAACGACACCGACCTGGGCGGCGCCGCCGGCAAGATCGCGATCCTGACCGGCCCCAACATGGCGGGCAAATCGACCTACATCCGCCAGACCGCGCTGATCGTGCTGCTGGCCCAGATCGGCTCGTTCGTGCCCGCCGACGAGGCCCGCATCGGCGTGGTCGACCGCATCTTCACGCGCGTCGGATCCGGCGACGACATCAGCCGCGGCGAATCGACCTTCATGGTCGAGATGGTCGAGATCGCCAACATCCTCAACAACGCCGGGCCGCGCTCGCTGGTGGTGCTCGACGAGGTCGGCCGGGGCACCTCGACCTTCGACGGCCTGGCCCTGGCCTGGGCGATCGTCGAGCACCTGCGCGACAAGATCGGCGCGCGCACCCTGTTCGCGACCCACTACCACCAGTTGACCCAGCTGGCCGACCGCGAGCGCGGCGTGCTGAACCTGTCGGTGGCGGTCGAGGAGCGCGGCGACGAGATCCTGTTCCTGCACAAGATCGTGTCCGGCGGAACGGACCGCTCCTACGGCATCCACGTGGCGCGCCTGGCGGGCGTGCCGCGCGAGGTGGTCGCCCGGGCCCGCAAAGTGCTCGAGAAGATCGAGCGCGAGTCCGAGCACCTGGCCCCGGCCCTGGCCCGGCGCCAGGCCCCCCTGGCCCAGCAGCTCGACCTGTTCAGCGCCCGCGAGAGCCCCGCCGAGCAGCGCCTGCGCGAGCTCGACCTGGATCGCTTGAGCCCGCTGGAAGCGCTGCTCGAGCTCAAGCGCCTCAAGGACAGCCTGAGCGGCTGAAGCCCCATGACCCGCACGCGACTCAACGACGTGGAGCAGCGCCTGCTCGGGGTGCTGATCGAAAAGCAGCTGACCACCCCCGAGAGCTATCCGCTCTCGCTCAACGCGCTGCGCGTGGGCAGCAACCAGAAGAGCAACCGCGATCCGCTGGTCGAATACGGCGAAGCCGAGGTGCTGGTGGGCGTGCAGGGGCTCGAAGCCAAGCAGCTGGCGCTGCGGCTGCGCCCCGGAGCCGGCTCGCGGGTCGAACACTATCAGCACGCGGTCCGCGAGCGGCTCGGCCTCGAGAACGCCGAGATCGCGGTCCTGGCGGAGCTGCTCTTGCGCGGGGCCCAGGCGCCCGGCGAGCTGCGCCAGCGGGCCAGCCGCATGCAGGCCCTGGACACCTTGGCGAGCCTGTCCTTCGTGCTCGATCGGCTGATCGCCAAGGGCCTGGTGCGGCGCCTGCCGGCGGGCCACGGTTCGCGCGTCGAGCGCTTCCAGCACACCTTCGCGGAGAGCGGCTTCGAGGCGCCGCCGCCCGCCAGCGTGGAAGAGGTCCTGGCGCGCCACGCGGGGGAGGCGCCCGCCGCGGCCGAGCCGCAGGCCCGCTCCGCTGGCGCCGCGGCGCCCGCCGCCGCCAGCGCCCCCAGCGCCGCCAGGCCCGAGCTCGAGCGCCTGCGGGAGCGCGTGGAACGCCTCGAGCGGCAGCTGGCGGCCCTGGCGGAGCGGCTGGGCGAGCGCCTGGAGGATTGAGGAGCACATGGCTCCCCCGCCTCCGCCCGCGTCCGGCGGCAGCCCGGAGACCGGACCCGCGCACGGCGCACGCAAGGACTTCCTCCCCGAGCTCGATGGGCTGCGCGCGATCGCCGTGCTGCTGGTGCTCTGGTCGCACCTGCGCCACTCCGTGCTGCCGCACTGGACCCAGGAGCTGGCGGGCTTCCTGCTGCCCCACTACCTCGGGGTCGACCTGTTCTTCGTCCTGTCGGGCTTCCTGATCACGCGCATCCTGCTCGTGGATCGCGATCAGGGCGTGCCCCTGCGCTGGTTCTACGCGCGGCGCTGCCTGCGCATCTTCCCGATCTACTACCTGCTGCTGGCCGTGCTGGCCGTGCTCAACCCCGAACCAGCCCTGCCCTGGAGCGCGGTCTACCTGAGCAATTTCTACATCTACTGGAACGGCGCCTACGGGATGCTCGACCACACTTGGAGCCTGTGTGTGGAGGAGCACTTCTATCTGCTCTGGCCCCCGCTGGCCACCTGGCTGTCCCTGCGCGCCAGCCGGCGCGTCCTGCTGCTTGGGTTCCTGCCCTTTTCGCTCGCCACAGGGGTCTGGTTGTCCTGGCGGCACGGCAGCTTCGAGGAGCGCGATTTCCTGGCCTTGATCACAGGCACCCACTCCCTGGCGCGCTTCGGCTCCCTGGCCGCGGGCGCGCTGATCGCCTATAGCGAAGCAGGCCTGCGCGCGCGCCCCTGGCGCAGCACCGGCCTGGCGCTGCTGCTCCTGGCCTGCGCTTGGCCCCTGACCAAGGACGGCTTCGTGCGCCTGGGCGGCGCCCACCTGGTGCTGGCCTCGGGCCTGCCCGGAGACCCCCAGCGCATCCTGCCGATTTTCCAACTGATCAGCTTCCCGCTGACCAGCAGCGCGGTCCTGCTGCTGGCGATCGGCTGGACCGGGACGGGCGCCCTGCATGCCCGGCTGCTGCGCGCCGCCCCCCTGACCGCCATCGGGAGGATCAGCTACGGGCTGTATCTCTATCACTATCCGCTCTACTCCGCCTTCGGGATCCGCAACCCCGCCGTGCCCGAGCCGTCGCTCCTGAGGCATGTGCTCGGCCTCGGGGCGATCCTGGCGATCGCGGCCTTGAGTCAGCGCTTCGTGGAGCGCCCGATCCTGTCCCTCGGGCGGCGCTTCCGGGCCTGAGGTCCGCGGAACCATCGGAGCGTCGCGCCGACCCCTGCCGCGGAGCGGGCCCGGGGTCGAGGCGCAGGGTCGAGGCGCGATCAGCGCGCGCCGCGATGGACCGGGAAACGCTCGAGGTGCTCGGCGTAGCGGGCTGCGCAGTGGGACCAGTGGCACTCTTCGTCGACGAACCGGCGCGCGGCTTGCTCCAGGCGCTGGCGCCAGCCGGCGTCGTCGCACAGGCGCACCAGGGCGTCGGCCAAGGCCGGCAGCTCGCCCGCCCCCAGGGGCACCTTGAGCGTGCAATCGTCGGGCAGTTCGGACTGCTCGGCATTGTCGGTGACGATCACCGGGCGTCCGAAGGCCAGGGTCTGGAAGATGCCCCCCGAGGTGCCCCCGGAGGTCGGGCCGCGCAGGTTGACGCCCACGTCGGCCGCATGCAGCCAGCGCCAGACCTCGGCCTCGGGCGCGTACCCGCGGAAATGCACCGCCTCGGAGAGCCCCAGACGGCGCGCTTCGGTGCGCGCGTCGAAGCCTTCGGTCTCGAGGGCCCCCACCATGGCCAGGTGGATCGCCCCGCGGCGCTCGCGGGCCAGGCGCAGCCCGGCCAGGACCTTGTCGATGCGCTTGTGGGCCTGCACGCCCCCGAAGCTGACCACCAAGAATCCATCCGCCCACGCCTCCGGCAGCCCCAGCTCGCGGCGCACCTGGGCGCGGTCCTGATCGTGCCAGCGGCGCTCGGCGCCGTGGTGCACGAGCCCGATCGGCACGCCCGCTCCGCGCAGCCCGCGGATGCGCTCGGCGACGTAGCGGCTGTGGCACAAGAAGGCGTCCGCATGGCGCACCACCGAGCGGTTGAGCGGCAGATCGAAGCGTGAATCCGCCAGCGTGGGACTGCGCATGCGCAAGGCCACCGGCTGCTTCAGATCGAGATCCTGGGCCTGCTCCTGGCCCGCCTGCGCGAAGATCCAGCGCACGCGCTCCACGTGGGCGCCGAGGCGGCGGGTATCGCCGAAGCGGCGCTGCTCGGGGGTCACGTTGACCGGTTCGACACCCAAGCGCAGCAGCGCCTCGCCGTGCGGATCGAGCTCGGCCGTCAGCTCGGTCCAGGGCCGGTCCTTGGTGCAGGCGTGGCGCGCCAGCGGCCGCTCGCCTTGCCAGAGGGTCAGGGTGCGGCCGGGCCGCGAGCTGAGCAGCACCGCCAGGCGCTTCGGCAGCGGCTGGGGCGCGCGGAAGTAGGCCTCGTCGGCGATCCAGCGCCCGTTGGGCTCCGGCTCGTGCCAGCCGTAGACCAGCTCGCCTTCGTCGGGCAGCCTCGCGGGCAGCGGGAGGCCGTGCAGCCGGCCGCGGCGGCGGGCCAGGAAGCTCTGCAGGTAAGTGCGCAGCTGGGCCGGCCCCCCTTCGCGGGCCGCCAGCAGGGCGCCCTTGGTGCCGCCCCGCACCAGCCCGGGGTGGGCGCTGACGGCCAGGTCGAACAGCACCCAGTCGTGCTGCATCACGGCGCCGCCGAAGCGCCTCAGCAGCGGCAGCATGAAGGCGTGGGCGCCCATGTTGCCGAGCTGATAGAGCAGGCGGTCGAAGCGCCTTGGATCGAAGGCTTCGACCGGGCGCGAGCGCAGGCCGGCCTGCTCGCATTCGGGCGCGCCCGGCTCGTGGAACAGCTCCAGCTCGAGCCGCCGGGAGAGCTCCGGCAGGAGATGCCGCGTGTAGTCCCCGATGCCCGAGGGGACCGCGGGGGAGGTGGTGACCAGGGCGACCTTCAAGGTCGGGCGGGGCCGCGGGCCAGGGCCTGCGGGCGGGTGTCGGAGCCGTTGGGGGGGCGGGACAGCGACCGAGGCGGGCGGGCTCCGGCGGAGGGGCTGCGTGCAGACCCAGGGGATGGACGCGCGAGGGGGGCGAGGATAGCGGACGGACACCGCCGGCGGGCACAGCCTGGATCCCTGCGGCAGCGGGGACCCCAAAGGCGGACTGCGGGCGCACTCAATTCGCAGTCAGGATCTCGACACCTTCGGGCGCCAGGTACAGGGAGTGCTCGGTCTGGGCGACCATGACGCCGTCCTCCTCCACCAGCGGCGGATAACGGTGCAGCACCCCCTGCCGCGCCAAGCGCGCCAGGGCCTCCTCGAGTTTCTCGCGGTCGAGGTGCCGGAAATAGCGCCGCGCGATCGGCAGGCCGCGCCAGGCTTCGATCTCGCGCAGCACGTCCCGGTCGAGCCCCTTGGCCTTGACCGGCGGGCGCTCGAGCATGAACACCTCGGCCTTGCCGCGCTCGCGGATGTAGCCCTTGCCCGTGCAGGCGAAGGGCTCGATGGCGATCACCATGCCGGTCTTGAGCTTGCCGCCGCCGCGCTCGGCGTAGGACGGGATCTGCGGCGGCGTATGCACCTTCCAGCGCGCCAAGCCGTGGCCGGTCAGGTTGCGCACCGGCTCGAAGCCGGCGGCCATGATCGTGCGCTCGACCGCGGCGCCGATCTCGCTGACGGGCACGCCGTCGCCGACCAGGCGGATGGCCGCCGCCAGGGCGTCGGCCGAGGCGCGGATCAGCGGCGTCCAGCGGCCGTCGCTGGAGAGGTCGATGCTGCAGGCCGTGTCGGCGATGTAGCCATCGACGTGCACGCCCAGGTCGACCTTGACGCAGTCGCCGACCTCGTAGCAGGTGTCGTCCTCCGGCGCGCTGCAATAGTGCGCGGCGATCGAATTGCGGCTGGTCTGGGCCGGGAAGGCCGGCTGGCCGCCGCCGGCCCGGATGCGCTCCTCGATGCCCTCCAGGATGTCCCGCAGCCGGACCCCGGGCGCCACGGCGCCGCGCGCCCATTCGCGGCACAGCGCGGCGATCTTGCCCGCGCGGCGGGTGCACTCCAGGCCGTAGGCGTCCATGAGGGGACGCAGGATAGGGCCGCCCGGCCGGGGTCTCAACCACGGCGGGCCCGGGCTATCGTCTGAGAGCCTTGGAAGCCGACCCGCGCCCCCCGACCCGCCGCTGGCCTTGGCCGGCGCTGCTGCTGCCCCTGGCGATCCTGGGCCTGTACGCGGAGTCGCTGCTGGGCGGGCGGATCCTGTGCCAATGGGGCAGCCTGCGGGAATTCGAGCCCTGGAGATCGCAGGCGTTGCCCGCCCCGGAACTCGAGCGCAACGACCTGCTGCTGGACCAGAGCCTGGTCGTGCTGCCCTGGATGGAATTCTTCGCCGCCGAGCTCGGGCGCGGCGAGCTGCCCCTGTGGAACCCCCACAACTACCTGGGCCAGCCGATCCACGCGGCCAACACCGGGGCCCTGCTGTGGCCCCTGCATTGGCCCTTCTTCGCCGTTCCCGAGCGCGGCCTGTGGGCCTGGCTCGAGGCGCTCGAGATGCTGCTGACCGGCCTGGGGGCGGCCCTGTTCCTGGGCGCGCTGGGGCTCGCCGGCCCGCCGCGCTGGCTCGGGGCCCTGGCCTTCACCCTGAGCGGCTTCCAGATCGCCTGGGCCCTGCACCCGCACACGCACGTGTCGCTGCTGCTGCCCTGGAGCCTGCTGGCGGTCGAGCGCCTGTGCCTGGGCGCCAGCCCGCGGCGCACCGCGGGGCTGGCGCTGTGCCTGGGCCTGGCCGGGCTCGGCGGGCACCTGCAGACCGCCCTGCACGTCGGGCTGACCGCGGCGGCCTGGGCGCTACTGCGGCTGGGCCTGGGGCGCCCGCGGCTCGCGCCCCGGGGGCTCGCCGCGGGGGCCCTGGCGGCGCTGCTGGGGGCCGGCCTGGCCGCGGGCCAGCTGCTGCCGCTGCGCGAGTACCTGGCCGACAGCCGCGCGGCGCGGCTGTTCGAGAGCCTGGAGGTGACGGCGCAGGTCGACCCCGCGGTGCCGCTGGCGCTGCTGGCGGCGCCGGATCACCTGGGGCGCCCCGAGCGCGGCGATTACCACGGTCCGCTGGGCGATAACCTCAACTACAGCGAGCTGATCGGCGGCTACGTCGGCCGCATCGCGCTGGTGCTGGCCATCGCCGGCCTGGTCACCTGCCGCCGCGATCCGCGCCGCGCGGCGCTGGCGCTCTTGGCCCTGGCCGCCGCCCTTGTGGCCTTCCAGGTCGAGCCGTTTTACGGCTGGGCGCGCGAGGTGCCCCTGCTGCGCTCGACCAAGCTGATGCGTCTGTCGCTGCTCTTGGCCTTCGGCCTCTCGGCCCTGGCCGCCTTCGGCCTCGAGGCCCTGCTGCGCGGGCGCCGGCCGATCCTCGGCTCGTTGGCCTGCGCGGCGGTCGCCGCCGAGCTGGTGCTGTTCGCGCGCGGCTACAACCCGCAGATCCCGCCCGCGGAGGCCGTGCCCGCGACCGCCGCGACCACGCTGCTCGCCGAGGTCGCCGCGGGCGAGCGCATCCTGCCCCTGGACAGCAGCATCCTGCCGGCGAACACCAACCTGCTCTACGGGCTCAGCCTGGTGGGCGGTTACGACTCGATCGAGCAGGAGCGCAGCGCCGAGCTGATCGGGCTGCTCAGCAGCGACCCGCGCGGCGCCTGGTTCATCAAGGAGATCCGCTGGTTCGATCGGCGCTTGCCTCTGGCGGACCTGCTCGGGGTGCGCTTCGTGCTCAGCCGCGAGCCGTTGCCGGAACCCTTCGTGCCGCTCTCCGACGCAGGTCCGGGCCCGCGGGTCTATCGGTATCCGAGCACCCTGCCCCCGGCCTTCGCGGCGCGCGCGGTCGAGCGCATCGACGACGGCGCCCAGCGCCTGGCGCGCCTCGGCGCCGCGGACTTCGATCCCCTCGTGGCGCTCACCGAGGCGCCGCCGCCGCCCGGATTCGCGGATTACGACCTGCCCGAGCCGCCCGGGCAGGTCCAGCTCGAGCGGCGCGGATCGCGCACCCTGCGCCTGAGCGCGGACCTCGAGCGGCCCGCCCTGGTGGTGCTCTCCCAGGCCTTCGACCCCGGCTGGCGCGCGGAGCTCGCCGGCGCGGAGCTGCCCCTGGTGCGCGTCGACCACGCCCTGGCGGGACTCTGGCTGCCCGCGGGCCAGAGCGAGGTGGGCCTGCGCTACGCTCCCCGCAGCGTGACCCTCGGCCTTTCCATTTCCGCCGCGACGCTGCTCGCCCTGATCGCGCTGGCCCTGCGCGGCGGTCCGCGCAGCGGCCCGGCCCGCTCCCTGGGCGGGCGCCCGACCGCGGCGGCGATTCCGGCGCTGCTGTGGGCCCTGTGCGCGGCCGGCGCCCTGCTGGCTCCCGCCTGCCGCGGCCCGCGCCCGCCGACCCGCGGCGAGTATGAGATCGTGCGCGGCCAGCCCGAGCGCCGCTTCGAAGCGCGCTTCGAGGGCGAGAAGGTTGGGCTGGCCCTGCGCTTTCGAGCGGAAGGTCTCGGCGAGCGCGGCTGGACCGTCGTGCAAAACCCCTGGGGCCAGGACCTGGGTCTGCTCGACGAACACGGGCGCGCCTGGCGCTATCGCCCCTTCGGCCAGGAGCCGGAGCTGCTGGGCGCCTGCGCCACCGCCGAGGGGGTCGCGCGGATCCTGGAGCTGGACCCGCAGCGCCTCGAGCTGGTCGAGCTGCCGCTCGGGACGGCGCTGGAAGCGGGCGCGCCAACGGAGCACTGACCCGCTCGGCCGCCGCAGCCCGAGCCACCCTGGGCCAGCGCCGAGCGAGCGCCGCGCGCGCCTGCGGGAGCCCTGGACCGAGCCTCGATCCGCTCCCGGGGCGCGCGCCTGCCGGCCCCGGGTCTGCCGGGCATCGTTCCCGCTCGGTCGGCGCTCCGAAGCCCTGTGAGGCCGGGAGCTGCATGGGGTGAGGGTCTCCGAGCCGGCCGCGATCGATGGGAAAGAAATGCCGAGCGCTGGCTTGGGTCGCGCCCGACCGGCCCAGGCCGCCGCCGTCGGAGCGGGCCGGCCCCGGCTCGACGGGGCCCGCGCGCTGGGCCGAGCTCGCGACGCCGGCCGCGGATCGGGGGGCCTTCCGGTTGCCGCGGCCGCCGAACGGGGCAACCCGCCGGGGCCCCCCAGGAACGGGACTCCGGCGACCGCCCGGAGGCCGCGGCGACCGCGGGGCTCCAGTGGGCCGCGCGCCGGAATCGACAAGGGGCCCATGGGTCGGCCGCGCCGCTTCCGCGCTCCCCGCCCTCTGCCCCCAAGCCCCCCTTCGAACCGCGCGAGCGCCCCATGATTCGGCTCGAGACAGGCGAGACGATTGGCTCCTACCGGATCTCCGAGTTCATCGCCCGCGGCGGTTTCGCCTGCGTGTACCTGGCCGAGGACAATCGCGGCCAGAAGGTGGCGCTCAAGATCGGCGACCTGGCGGGCGGCGGCCGCTACATCACGCGCTGCATGGAGGTCACCTCGCGGCGCTCGCCCGAGTGGCTCTCGCCGGACGAGACCCCCGGCGAAGCGATCTTCTTCCGCGCCGACGGCGTGCGGGTCGACTTCCTCGACCTGCACGAGATCGACCTGCTGATCCGCCAGGAGGGCGAGCTGCTCAAGGAAGCCAAGAGCCAGAACCTGGTGCGCGCCCGGGAGCTGATCGAGCACGAAGGCCGCCCGGTGATCGTGATGGACTACGTGCGCGGCAAGACCCTGCGCGAGAAGATCCGCGCCCTGGAGGGCATCCGCCTCAACTGGTTCCTCTCGATCGTGCGCGCCCTGCAGCGCCTCGAGAAGTCCGGCACCCTGGGCTACCACGGCGACCTCAAGCCCGAGAACATCCTGGTCAAGCCCTCGGGCTCGGTGGTGATGATCGACCCGGCCATGCGCGATGGCCACAAGCACCTGATCTCGACCACCCCGCACTACAACCCGCTGCTGCTGAAGAGCCCCAAGGCGGACGTGATGGGCATCGGCGTGATGCTCTACGAGATCCTG
>JBIKLM010000437.1:0-3697 GCA_044359835.1 Planctomycetota bacterium | reverse complement strand
GATCTTTTCCCAGCCTCTGACCGGGCTGAGAGAAATCGACTCGGGCTGCGCCCGAGCAGGCAGACCAGCCCGTCAGATGCCTTTGGGCCGCCATCCGGCGGCCCCAGAGGCTGGGACCGTCGCTGCGCGCCGATCTTTTCCCAGCCTCTGACCGGGCTGAGAGAAATCGACTCGGGCTGCGCCCGAGCAGGCAGACCAGCCCGTCAGATGCCTTTGGGCCGCCATCCGGCGGCCGCAGAGGCTGGGATCGTCGCTGCGCGCCGATTTTTCCCAGCCTCTGACCGGGCTGAGAGAAATCGACTCGGGCTGCGCCCGAGCAGGCAGACCAGCCCGTCAGATGCCTTTGGGCCGCCATCCGGCGGCCACAGAGGCTGGGACCGTCGCTGCGCGCCGATTTTTCCCAGCCTCTGACGGGCTGAGAAAGATCGATTCGGGCTGCGCCCGAGCAGGCAGACCCGCCCTTCAGATGCCTGTGGGCCGCCATCCGGCGGCCCTAGGGGCCTGGATCGTCGCTGGGGGCCGGGCTCCTTCATGCTGCGGGCCGCAGCCGGTTCCTCGGCCCGCCCTGCGCTCCGGAACTCGGGCCGCGCCGCGGCCAGGCAGCGGTCCGCGCCGCCCGAACAGGCGGCGACCCAGAAAAAAACCGCAGGGGTCTGGAAATAAGGGCTACCCCTAGGCGAAATGCCCGTTTATCCCAAGGCCTTCCCGGATTCGTGGAACGTTGCCCTGCGGAGGAGCCTCTCACCCTGACGGCCATCGACGCTTCCCCTTTCGGGCGGACCGCGGCCCGGCCGCGGGCGCTCCCGCTGCCCGCGGGTCCGCAGGGTCCGCAAGTCCGCGGCGGTCCCGACCGCAACCGTTGTCTCCGGGGGGCGCAGCCCGAGCGCGGTCTGCCGGCCAGCGGCCCCAGCCGCCGACGCCCGCCGGCAGCCTTCGGCGGGGATCTCGGTCGAGCCAGGCCCGCGCTCCCGAGCCCCACGACCGCCCAGGCGGGTACCTTTCGGGGTCCTTCCCGGCCCTGCTAGGGCTCCGACCCAGACCCCAGCCTCTGGCAGGCTGAGAAAAAATCGACTCGGGCGTTGCCCGAGCAGACATACCAGCCTGTCAGCATGCCTTTGGGCCGCCATCCGGCGGCCGCAGAGGCTGGGATCGACGCTGCGCGCCGATTTTTCCCAGCCTCTGAGCCCCCGAGCATTCGACCTCCGACGTCCTAAGAGTTCCGTATCCCCGACCTTGCCGGTCCGTAGCTGCCAGCTCCGCGACGCCCCCGGGCGCCCGCGGATCGCCGTCCAGCCGCGCAACGCCGTCTCGATGGGGACCTAAACCGCCCGCCAACCCTCCACGGACCGATCCCCAAAGCCCCGACCCGAGCAGCGCCCCTGCTGCGGCCGGCGCCCCTGTCCATCCCCGCTCCGCCCAGGGCCCCGGCCCGCGGATGCATACCGCCCGGACAGGCGCCCCAGGACCCCAGCGATCCCCAAACGCACCCGCGCTGCAACGGAGCCTCGATCGGCCCGCGCCACCTCCTCACCAACCGCCGCCTCGCGCCGCTCTCCGCCGATCCGCTGGATCGCGGGGCGTCGCTCGGTCTGATCAGCGCTCCCCGGACGGCGCCCTCGCGGGCCCCGTCGCCGCCCCGCGGCCTGGAGCCTGCTGCACGGACGAGCCGCCCCGCCCCGCGACCGACGCCGGAGCGACCGCACCGCGCCGAGCCCGCTCCCCCGGGCAATCCCGCACCATGACCCAACGGGCCAACCAGCAAAAGGCCGCTTCCAAGGGCTCCTCCGTTGCCTCCCAATCCGCCCGTCCCCAGCGGGAGCGCGGAGCCTCCGATGCTTCCCCGGAGGCCGAAGGCGGCGAGAAAGCCACGGGCGCCGACAAGACCGAGGACATCCTCAAGCTGTTGATCGAAGAGGGCACCCGGCGCGGGTACCTGACCTACCAGGAGATGAACAAGCTCCTGGAGGACCAGTTCATCCCGCCGGATCAGATGGACCAGGTGTTCATGGCCCTCGAGGACCAGGGCATCGACGTGGTCGACGAGAACGACGCCGAGGAAGGCGAGGTCGTTCCGGTGGTCGACGGCGACGTGGGCCGGCCCTTGACCGAGCGCGCCGCCGACGTGCTGGATGCGCCGCTCGAGCGGGTCGTGGCCCCGGAGAAGATCGACGACCCGGTGCGCATGTACCTCACGCAGATGGGCGAGATCCCGCTGCTGACCCGCGACCAGGAGATCTTCCTGGCCAAGACGATCGAGATCACCCGCAAGCGCTTCCGCAAGAAGTGCATGGGCTCGGGCCTGTGCATGACCGAGAGCCTGGACACCCTGCAGCAGGTCCAGCGCGGCGAGCTGGCCTTCGACCGCACGCTCAAGGTCAACCCGAATCCCAAGCCCGACGACAACCCCAAAATCGTCGAGACCCTGGGCAAGCAGTTCCTGCAGCGCCGCCTGCCGGTCAACATCGCCACGATCGAGCGCCTGGTCGAGCGCATCCGCGAGGCCTACCGCCCGCTGCTGGACGGCAAGCAGACCAAGCAGGAGCGCTCGGACTCCCTGACGCTGGTCCAGAGCCTGCGCCGCAAGCTGGTGATCCTGATCGAGGAGTGCCACCTGCAGGTCAAGAAAGTGCGCCCCTACATCGACGTGATGGAGGAGCACTATCGCGAGATGCGCTCGATCGAGCGCAAGATCGCGGCCATGAAGGCGGCCAAGAAGGCCGGACAGCCGCTCAAGGAGCTCCAGGATCAGCTGGCCGAGCTCGAGCTCAAGGCGCTCGAGCCCGCTGAGCGCCTGCGCCGCCGCACGGACCAGGTCAAGCTGCACTACGAGGAGTACGAGGAGGCCAAGCGCCAGCTCTCGAGCGGCAACCTGCGCCTGGTGGTCTCGATCGCCAAGAAGTACCGCAACCGGGGCCTGTCCTTCCTGGACCTGATCCAGGAGGGCAACACCGGCCTGATGAAAGCCGTCGAGAAGTACGAGTACCGCCGCGGCTACAAGTTCTCGACCTACGCCACCTGGTGGATCCGCCAGGCGATCACCCGCTCCATCGCCGATCAGGCGCGCACCATCCGCATCCCGGTGCACATGATCGAGACGATGAGCAAGCTGCGCAACGTCACCAAGAAGCTGGTCCAAGCCAAGGGCCGCGAACCCTCCGTGGAGGAGGTGGCCGAGGCCGCCGAGATCTCGATCGAGGAGGCCAAGCGGGTGATGAAGATCAGCAAGCACCCGATCTCCCTGGATCGGCCGATCGGCGACAGCGACGACAGCTATTTCGGCGACTTCATCGAGGATGAATCCGCCGAGAGCCCGGTGCAGGCCGCGGGCCACGAGATGCTCAAGGAGCGCATCAACGAGGTGCTCTCGACGCTGACCTTCCGCGAACGCGAGATCATCAAGCTGCGTTATGGCATCGGCGACGGCTACACCTACACCCTCGAGGAGGTCGGTCGCATCTTCCGCGTGACCCGCGAGCGGGTGCGTCAGATCGAAGCCAAGGCCGTGCGCAAGCTGCGCCATCCGGTGCGCGCCCGCCAGCTCTCGAGCTTCCTCGACGGCGTGGTCATCGAAGACGACGACTTCGACGACAAGGACCTGCTGCTCGACAACGATTGAGCGGGTGACAGGCTGAAAGAAGCGTCTCGGGCTGGGCCCGAGACGCGACAGCCGCCCGTCCGGTGTGTTCGGCTCGCCATC
>JBIKLM010000436.1:0-3701 GCA_044359835.1 Planctomycetota bacterium | reverse complement strand
CAGGATCGTCAGCCGCCGCGGGGCGAGGCGGTTCACCAGGCGGTGCAGGCCCGTGTGGAACAGGAGCCGCGCGTAGCCTTCGCGCAGGGCTCCCTTGAGGCGGTGCTTGAGCGGCATGGAGGCGATTCGTCGGGCGGTCGGAGGGCGTTCGGGCCGGAGGGAAGCGGCGCGATGCGAGGGGGCCGGGGGATCGAGCCGTGGGGACGCGCGCGCCTCACCCCATGGTCTCGTCGTCCCGGTCTCCGTCGGTCAGGTACCAACGCGAAGCATCTAGGGCCGCTTGGGCCACGGGATGGGAAGGATCGTGGGGGTAGAAGATCACGATCAGCGCATGGCGCGGATGGGGCGGCAGGAAACCGGCGCCGGCCAGCTGCAGCGACCAGTCCGAGCCGTCCACCGCCGTGGCCTGGGCCAGGGCGGCGCCGGCCCGTTCGAGCTCCCGCAGCCCGAGCGCCATCGCCGCGGCCAGGGAGCCGGGGTCCCCGGCCAACAGATCCACCACGAAGCCCATGCCGCCCGGTTCCCGGGGGAGCTGGATGACCACATAGGCCTCGAGTCCGTTCTTCGAAAACAGCCCGAAGGGCCGGTGCAAGCGGGCGGGGCTGTCGAGGAAGCGCCAGTCGAGGTAGGGGGCGTTCCGGTGCACCATGAAGGGGTAGCGGCTCTCCACCCGGGCCGAGAGCGCCTCGACCTCGGACGGGAAGCGCTCGAGGGAGCGCGGGCTGAGGCCACCCGCGGCGGCTCGCTCGAGCCGCCGCAGGGCGCGCGCCGAGCGAAAGGCATCGAGGGGGGCGCGCAGGCCCGCCAGTCGACCGGACTTGGCGCGTTCGGAGCGCGCGGCGCCATCGCCCCGGAACAGGAAGCTCCAGGGCCGCAGGGTGCCGACCTGCTGCCAGCCGAGCTCCAGGAAGATGCCGGCCGAGTGGCGATTGGGCAGCCCGAACACCCCGGCCCAGCCAAGTTCGCTGGTGCGCTGCATCGCCCGGCGATCCAGCTCCGAGAAGATCCCGCGCTTGCGCCAGGCGGGGTGGGTCATCACATCCCCGGTCTCCCCGATCCGGGCCTCGGTGGCTGAAGCCCCGTAGGCGCGCACGCGCCGCGGGCTGCAAGCGTACCCGGAGATGCCCTCGCCCCCGGGGGGCCGGGAGACCAGGGACAGGGCCGGGCCATGGGGCCCGCGGTCGTAGCGCCAAGCCAGGTCGGCCGCCGTGACCCGTTTGCGGAAGCAGGCGTTGAACAGGCGGGCCTGCTCCTCGCGTTCGGCAGGCCCGCACTCCCCCACCACGAGCGCCTCGTTGGGCGTGCGCGCAGGGTCGATGCTCTCGGCGGGAAGCAGCATGCCGGCGAGTGTAACGCCCGGAATCGGAACCACCGGTTCGCTCCGATCGCCGGCCCCCGGGGTGTCCTCGAAGGGAGTTACATACGCAGGCCAGACGGGCGGAGCGCCGCCGGGCGAGGCCTGAAATGGCGCTGGGCGCCTCGCGGCGCCCAGCACATCGAAACCTGTCGGGGCCCAGGGGGACCTTGCCCCCGCGCCCGGACGCGGCCGGATCAGGTCGCGTGCAGGTGGTCGATCTTGTTGGTCGGCGGGGGCACCAGGCCCAGCGCGCGACCGACCCGCTTCTTGGCGAACAGCGGGTTCTCCAGGTAGTACATCGAGCGCTCGATCAGGCGCCGTGCGCGCTGGGGATAGCCGTAGTACCACTTCTCGTAGTTCCGCACCATGTTCTTGCGGATCTCCTCGAGTTGGATCTGGCTGAAGTGCTCGTGGACGTAGGCCGAGCGGTTCGACGACACGTAGTTGTCGCGCAGGTCGGTCAGGTCGATGTTGGCCTGGTAGTTGTCCCAGGACTCGGTGCCGATCAGCGGGTTGAACACCGAGACGCGAACCAGGTCAGGCGAGGCCATGCGCAGCACGCGCTCGGTCTCCTGGATGTCCTCGGGGGTCTCGTTGGGGCTGCCCACGATCAGGTAGACCTTGGCCCAGATGCCGGCGCGGCGGGTCATCTTGGCGGCCTCGACGATCACTTCGGGGGTCAGGTCTTTCTTGAGCACGTCCAGCATGCGCTGGCTGCCCGACTCCCAGCCGTAGTAGATGCGGCGGCAGCCGGCCCGGTGCATGTGCTTGAGCAGCGGGTAGTCGACGCAGTCGGCGCGCGTGTTGGCGATCCACTCGAACTTGAGACCGCGACGCAGGATCTCGTCGCACATCTCGTGGATGCGCTTCTTGCGCAGGGTCAGGATCTCGTCGACGAACAGCACCACGCCGGGGTTGTAGGTCTTGACGATGTATTCGAGCTCATCGACGATCAGCTCGGTCGAGCGCACCCGGAAGCCGCGGCCGGTCAGCTCCTTCTGGCAGAAGATGCACTTGAAGGGGCAACCGCGCGTGGTGAAGATGTAGGCCAGGCGCTCCGGATTGAGCTTGAAGTAGCTCTCCATCGGCAAGAGGTGCCGCGCCGGAAGGGGCAGGTCGTCGAGCTTCTTGATCAGCGGCGGAGCCGGGTTGTCGATGTAGACCTGGCCTTCTTTGACCGCCGCCAGTCCCGGGACCGCCGCCAGCTCGGCCTCGTTGCCGCCCTCGAGGGCCTTGATGAACTGCGGCAGGGTCTCCTCGCACTCGCCCTTGATCACGTAGTCGAAATGCCCCGAATCCAGGAAGATGCCCTGGTCGACCGAGGCGTGCGGGCCGCCCATGATCGTGATCTTGCCCTTCTCCTTGGCGTACTTGGCCCAGGCGATGGCGCGGCGGATGTTCGGCGTCAGGGCGCCGAAGCCGATGATGTCGTTCCGCTCGATGGCGGCCTTCATCTCGGCGTCCGTGATGATGCGCTCGTCGGCCAGCTCGACCGGCAGCTTCTGCTGCTCCATGGCGCCGCCCAGGTAGGCGATGCCCAGGATCATGGCCAGCGGGTCCTCCTGGACGTGGGGCTTGACGTAGGTCAGCAGCGTCTTGCGCATGGTGGAGAGAGGGGGGCTTGGAGGAGTCGTGGAAGGACCCGCGCTGTTGCCGGGTGGCCGCGGGGGTGATTGGACGGTGGGCGGAGGGACATTGCGACGGCCTAGGGCCTGCGCCGGGCGGCGCGGCCTAGGGCGGTCGCCGGCGGGTTGGCCGCGCCGGTAATCCCAGGGCTAGCTCGACCAGCACCCTGGCCTCGCTAGCTCAAATCTACCCCCAACGGAAGATTTTCGCAAAGTCCTAGGCACCCCGAGTTCGCAAATCTTCGGCCAAGCGCAGCCGAGCCCCCTCCGGTACCGAACGGAGGCAGGGTCGCCCGGGCCGCCAAGCGCCGGGGAGTCCTTTCGGCTGCTCGACCCGGGGACCTGGGGCGATTCCCCGCGGGCCGCCCCGGGAACCCCGCTCCGGGCGGCCCGAAGGCCCGGGGAAGCGCCCCAGGGAGCGTTAGACCTCGGGGCGCCTGATCCGGGGCTCCCCCGAAGCCCAGGGGCCAGCCGCTCAGAGGCACCACCCAGCTCCTACCACCCTGCCCGAGCGCAGCTCTTTCCGAATCGGCTTCCCTGGGCCCCAGCGGCCAAGGCAGCGCACCCGCCGCCCGCCCCAAGCCCGGCGCAGCTGGCTCCGCCCCCCGAGCCCTGCCGGCGACGGAGGGATCTCCCGGTGGTCCGGAGGCCTGGCGAACCGAGGAATCAGACCCTCAGCCGCCTCGGCCCCCCTCGGCCCCCCTCGGCCCCCCTCGGCC
>JBIKLM010000434.1:0-3726 GCA_044359835.1 Planctomycetota bacterium | reverse complement strand
CACGGCACCATCCGTCCCGCCTGGCGAGTACCGCCGCGAAACCACTCCCGGAGCCTCGGCCGTGGGCTTTTGGATCCGGTTGGTCATGTCGAAGATGGTCCAGGGGAAGTCCACATCGGTGCACACGGTCCAATAGTCCTCCCGGCCGCCGAAAGCGCTCGTGCCGCCGTTCTGCCCAAGAGGACTGTACTCCAGCATCCGCTGGCCGACCGCGCTGGCATCGATATTGAAGAATTGCGGCGTCTCGGCCTTCAACACCGAGTACACCGGCACGGTCCCGCTGAGATAGAGCTGCGCGGCTCCCGCCGCTGGCTTGCGCTCGCAGACATGCATGTGTAAACGACCGATGACGTACAGCAGGTCGACGCCGCCCATCGGCGCGCTTGGATCGTGGTGCGCCGTCACGTGGTACAGGTAATCCTTGTACGCATCGGTCGTCGACACGGTGTTGGGTGCGGCCACCGTCAGGTCTAGCTTCTTCTGCGGAACGAACCCGGTGGCATCGAAGCTGGAGATGTCGAATTCAAGGACTTAGTTGAATTCGTTGCACGCCATGTAGAGCAGACTGGTCTGGGTCGATCCGGATTGGACCTGGACCAAGTCGACCCCGTTCACGCCCAGCCGATCGGGACTGGGGACCGGCGTCTGTGCTTGTGCGCCAATCGTCACGTCCCAAGCCGGATCGAAAACCACGTGGGGCGGAGCTGTGGTGGACAAGGCCTGTGTGGTGTACTCGTACCAGGTCAAGTAACTCCCGCCGGACGCCGGGCTGGGATCGATCTTGACCGCCGCCACGCCCCTCGGGTTCCCCTTGGGCGGCACGCCCATCGGGCCGCGCACGAAGGCGATCAGATCTCCGCCGATCTCATAGGCTTCTCCGTCGACCAGCCGGATCAGGGTTCGACTGGTAGCGGTCCCGATGGGGCGCAAGGCCAGGGGAGGGCGCTCCAGCGCTTGCAGCTGCACCAGACCTTCCCCGCCCCCCGGCAGCGCGCCGTAGCGGTACAGCACCAGGAGCAGTTGATTGTTCGCTGGGTTCTGCACATCGACCGCGTTCCCGATCGCCAGCAGCAGCTTGTGCTGAGGGATGACCTCGATCGAAGAGATGTCGTACTCGAAAGAGCTGCCTGCAGGCGGTGAGACGAAGGTCTCGGAGAGAACGTCTGGCGCTGAAGGCGTGGCGACGCCAAGGTACTGAATCCGCGCGTCGGTCGGCGTCGCATTGAGCTGCAACCCGGTGAGCACGAACAGCCTGTGTTCGGCGGGCTCCGAGCTGAGCTCATCCAACTCCAAGTCCCGGATCGCGGACGGGTAGTCCTGGTCGGCGCCGAGTTCTTCGTTGAAGCGGCGTTCCCTGGTATCGATGTTGATCTGTGCGCGACGCAAGCCGTGACCGATCCAGAAGCGGAGCGAGAAGGGCTGCTCTGTTGCGTCGTAGGGACCGACGCCGTCCGTCAGGATGCCGTCTTGCCAGTTGATGACGTCCTGAAGTCCAGAGGGCTGCTGGATCTGCGCAGCTTGGAGCAGGGGAGCGAAAGCAAGGAGCAGAAGCCCCTGGGGGACCACCTGGGTGTGGGATTTGGACAGGGTCACAACGAGCACCTTCGGTAAGGGGGATGAAGGCCATCGGCAGCCGGGCTGGGCCAGCGCGAGGGGAGAGGCGTCGAAACGCATCCTTGCGGAATTCTACGACTTCGGATAATCGAGAGATACGAGGCCCATGGGACCGAGACATCGGTCTAGC
This sequence comes from Planctomycetota bacterium, assembly GCA_044359835.1. Taxonomy (GTDB): domain Bacteria; phylum Planctomycetota; class UBA1135; order UBA1135; genus JBIKLM01. The sequence continues at coordinate 1,982 of JBIKLM010000434.1, read as the reverse complement.
CGCCTCGAGACCCGCCAGGGGCGGTCTCTCCCTCATAGCGGGCTCCCGCCTCAGCGACCTCCCGCCCCCATCCCACTTTCGAGATCGGTCTATGCAGCGTCTACAAGTCGCCTTGGCCTCCTGGCTGTGCCTCTTCCTCACCGCGAAGGAGCCCAGCGCCCAAGTCCCCTGCGAGACATCCAAGTATCCCAGCCCGTTGTCCGTTGGGAGCGATTTCGGGCAGTCGCTGGCGTTGCGCGGCGATTCCATGATCGTTGGCTCGCCAGGGGTAACGCAGAGCGGCGGCTATGCCATGTTTTATTCTCGTGGTCCCGCGGGCTGGGAGCTGATCCAAATCGATCAAGCGCCCGACAAGGCCATCGGGGACATGTTTGGCTGGTCATGCGCGGTAGACGGTAACCATGCGATCATCGGTCGACAGTCGGACGGATCGCTGACGTCCCAGGGCTCTGCCTACTGCTACGAGCGGCAGCCCGATGGACACTGGAGCATGATCCAGAAGATCATGGTGCCTCTGGGCTACTGGGCCTTCGGATGGTCCATGTCGATCGATGGGGATCGGGTGGCCATCGCGGCCAAGGGCGCGGCGGCGTTGGGGGACAAGGGGCGGGTGTTCATTTATGAGTTCGAGAATGGGCTGTGGGTGCAGAAGTGGATCATCAAGCCCTCCCTGGACACCCTGGGCGATTGGTTCGGGGCGTCGGTTTGCCTGCAAGGGGATCGCCTGGCCGTCGGGGCGCCCAAGAACGGCACCGGGCGGGCGTATGTCTTCGATCGCCAGAGCGACGGCAAGTGGCTCGAGCAGGCGTTGTTCACGCCGCCGTTGGTGTCACCGACGGGGGATGATTTTGGCTTCTCCGTTGCCTTGTATGGGGGCACAGTTGCCGTTGGGGCCTATGGCTATGACGCGCCGATCAATAGTGCTGGCGCAGTTTTTGTCTACACCCTGGATTCTAACGGCTGGAGTTTACAGCAGCAGCTGTCAGCACCTCCGGATGGGACCATACCGAGGTTTGGTTACTCTCTGAATCTCCATTCGGACACGCTCTTTGTAGGTGCTCCAGGAAACGCTTTTCCTGTAGGTAGTGCGGGCTGCGTCTACCGCTTCGAACGCAACGGCAGCACCTGGTCCCAGACCGCCAAGTTCTTCGGCAGCAACCCTTTCAACAGCGCCTGGTTTGGTAACGCCATCGCCCGCGACGGGGATCTCCTGGCCATCGCCGCCCATTCCAGCCCGGTGCCTCAGCCTGGCTATGTGCACCTCTTCTCCATCGCCGGTGGGGCGCATCTGGAGGGCAACACCTCCCTGGTGTCCTCGTCCGCCGGCGGCAGCCAGCCCTTGCAGCTCGGGGCCTGCCCGGAGCATGCCGGGGACTACTACCTGATCCTGGGCTCGGTCAGCGGCACGACGCCCGCCTTGCCCCTGGGGGCCGCGGACTTGCCCCTGGTGGTCGATGCCTACACCCTCTTCGGCCTGCAATACCCTAATTCCCCCCTCCTGCCGGCCTCCCTGGGCACCTTCGACCCCTGGGGCCGCGCCACCACCAGCTTCACCCTGCCGCCCCAAAGCATCCCCAACTTCATCGGCAGCACCCTCCACCACGCCTACCTGGTCCTCGACCGAACCACCCTCGCCATCGAACTCGCCAGCAACCCCACCCCGCTCCTGATCGGCCCGTGACAGCTCGCGGCTCGCCCTCGGCCGGCCCGAGCTGAGCTTTCGGACAGCGCGAAGGCCCCTCGAGCGGCAGGGTGACCCGTCCGCCCCAACGATCGTGCGGCTCAAGATGGCCTGGAAGGACGCCTCGGGCCCCTGAACCAGTGCAGCCCGGCCGGCAAGCGCTAGGTAGATGTCCTGGGTCGACGGCACCCACTTCACCATCGGCCCAGAAGGGGGTCGCATTCGAGACCTGGAGAACGAAGTGCTGCCTGTTGTCGCTGGCCTGCTCGAGTTCGAGGTTGCCGGTCATCGGGGGCAGGGT
>JBIKLM010000069.1:0-13187 GCA_044359835.1 Planctomycetota bacterium | reverse complement strand
TCTCGGTCCTGCGCGTGCAGCGCGAGCTGGCCCAGCTCGGCGCCGCGGACGGCTCGCGGGCCAGCGCCCTGGGCGCAGGCCTCTCGGCGGCCTTGGGCCTGCCCGAGCTTGCGGCCGAGGCCCCCGCCTTGCCCGCGGCGCCCAGCTCGGACGTGAGCCGCGGCCGCGAGCTGGTCCCGGCTTTCAACGCCCTGCTGCGCCTCGAAGGCGTGCGCAGCTTCGACCTGCTGGAGCTGGGCCCTGTGCCCCGCGCCCTGGATCCAGAGGCCCCCGCGGGAGCCGGCCCGGCGGTCCTGCGCCGCTTCGATTCGGAAGGCCGCCTCGTGGGTCACCTGGTCGCCAAGCGCCTGAGCCTCTCGGGAAGCCGCGCGGCGCACACCCTGAGCTTGATCCTCGAGGACGGGCACAGCGCCAGCGCCGGCCGGCGCGAGGCCTTCCCGGGGGGCCGCCTGGTGCTGCCGCTGCGGCGCGTCGATCCGGGTCCCTTCGTGGCGGCCTGCGGCGAGCTGTTCAGCGAAGCTCCGCGCGAGGTGCCCGACGACGGCCGCTATCCCAAGGCCTGGCTGGAATACAGCCTGAACCGCCTGCTGGCCGCGGACGGGCCCGGAGCGCGCTTCCGCTTGGTGCGCTTCGAGGGCGTCGCCGAGGAACAGCTGCGCGGGGTCGAGCTGGCCGAGATCGACGGCGACGGCCGGGAGCTGCGGCACCTGTTCGCCGATCGGATGGCGATCCGCATCGCCGGCGAGCGGGTCTCGCTGCTGCTCGAGCAGGGGGCCAGCGTGCGCGCCGGCGAGACGATGCCGTTCCTCGAGGGGCGCCTGTGGATCCACCTGCCGCGCGCCGACCTGGATGCCTGGCGGGCTTCCGGGCTGCCGGGCACGGCGGCCCCGGCGGCGCTTGACCCGGCGCCGGCCGAACGGCGATAACCGCCCCATGGCCGCCCCCGAGAGCCGCGCCCAGGCCGGCCTGTTCGATGCTCAGCAGCCCTGGACGGTCAGCGGGCTGACGCGCGCGATCCAGAAGGATCTGGAGGGCTTCGGCCGTCTGGCGATCGAAGGCGAGCTTTCCGGGCTCAAACGCGCGGCCTCCGGGCACATCTACTTCGATCTCAAGGACGAGGGCGCGCGCATCGCCTGCGTGGTCTGGCGCAGCCAGGTGGCGCGCGCCTCCCGCAGCAACCCCAAGGAGGGCGACCGCGTGGTGGCCCACGGCAAGCTCGACGTGTACGCGCCGCGGGGCTCCTACTCGCTGGTGGTCGAGCGGCTCGAGCCGGTCGGCATCGGCCAGCTGCTCGAGCGCTTCGAGGCCCTGCGGCGCGAACTGGCGGCGCGCGGCTGGTTCGAGCGCAAGCGACCCCTGCCCAGCCTGCCGCGTTGCCTCGGTCTGGTCACCAGCCGCGACGGCGCCGCCCTGCAGGACTTCCTGCGCACCCGCAGCCTGCGCTGGCCGGGCTATCCCCTGCGGCTCTGCCACACGCCGGTCCAGGGCCCCGGCGCGGCGGCCTCGGTGGCGGCCGCGATCCGCGCCCTGGCGGCCTCGGGCGCGGACCTGATCGTGGTCGCGCGCGGCGGCGGCTCGCTGGAGGACCTGTGGGCCTTCAACGAGGAGCCGGTGGCGCGCGCGATCTTCGAATGCCCCGTGCCGGTGATCAGCGCCGTCGGGCACGAGACCGACGTGACCCTGGCGGATTTCGTCGCCGATCATCGCGCCCACACGCCCACCGATGGCGCCCAGACGGCGATCCCCGACCGCGCCCGCCTGTTGGATTCGATCCAGCGGGCCGGATTGCACCTGGCCCAGGCCGTCGACCGGCAGCTCCTGCGCCGCGGCGAGCGCCTGGAGCGGCTGGCGGGCCGCAGCGCCCTGGCCGATCCCGGGCGGCCGCTGGAGCGGCGCGCCGCGCGCCTCGCGGCCCTCGAGCTGCGGCTCGAGGCGGCCCCGCAGCAGCGCCTGGCCCGCCTCGCCCAGCGCCTGGAAGCCGCCGGTCGGCGCCTCGAGCCGCAGAGCCCGCGACGGCGCCTGTGGCGCTTGTCCGAGCGCCTGGCGGCCCTGGGGCCGGCGCTCGGGTTCGCCGGACGATCCAGCCTGGAGCGCCCGGGGCAGCGCCTCGCCACCGCCGCGGCGCGCCTCGAAGCGATCTCGCCCTTGGCGGTGTTGGCCCGCGGCTATGCCCTGGCCCAGCGCGCGGACGGCAGCGGTGTGCGCGCGTCGAGCCAGCTCGAGGTGGGGGAGTTGCTCGAGCTGCGTTTCGGCTCCGGCCGGGCGGCGGCGCGGGTCGAAGCCCTCGACCCGCCGCGCCCATGAAGGCCACGACCTACGCGGTGATCGTGAATTGGAACGGCGGCCAGCAGAATCTGGCGGCCCTCGATTCGCTGCTGGCCGAGGGTCTGCCGCCGGAGCGGATCGTGTTCGTCGACAACGGCTCGAGCGACGGCATCGCCGAGCTGCTCGCCCAGCGCCACCCGTACCTGCCGCAGGTCAGGAACCGCGAGAACCTGGGGTACGGCGAGGGCAACAACCAGGGCATCCGACTGGCCCTCGAGCGCGGCGCTGCGGCGGTCTTTTTGATCAACAACGACGTGACCCTCGAGCCGGGCTGCCTCGATTATCTGCTGGGGCACCTCGAGCGCGATCCCGGCCTGGGGGTGGTCGGCCCGCGCGTCCTTGAAGCCCGCCGACCCGAGCGGGTCTGGGCCGCCGGGGGCCGCCTCGACTGGCGCCAGAACCTCTCGACCCTGCGCGGCCATGGGGCCCCCGATGGCCCCGAATGGCAGCGCGAGGAGCCGGTCGATTACGTGATCGGCTGCGCCCTGCTGGCGCGCCGCGAGACCTTCGAGCGGGCCGGCTACCTGGACGGAGCCTACTTCGCCTACCACGAGGACCTCGATTTCTGCGTGCGCGTGCGGGCCGCGGGGCTCGGGGTCCGACACCTGGGCGGCCGCGCGGCCTTCCACGACGCCCACCATTCGACCGGCGGCGGCTACAACCCGCGCCGCAAGTACATGATGGGCGTCAACACGGTCTGGTTCCTGCGCGCCCATGGCCGGCCCTGGCACTGGCTGCGCTTCCTGTGGTTCGACGTGGTCAGCCTGCCGCCCCTGTTCCTGCTCGGACTGTTCGACGGGCGCTGGCGCGGCGTGGCCGCCAAGGCACAGGGCACCTTGGATGGGTTGCTCGGTCGGCGCGTGGTGGCCGCGCGCCTGGCCCCGGGCGGCTGTTGGCTCTGGTGACCGCGCCCAGCGCCCGACGCGGCGCCCGGCCCTGCGGATCCGGCCGCTGCCGGGGGGCGCCGCCGGGGGCGCCTGCCAAGGATGCCGCAGAGGTCGCAGAAGTCGCAGAAGTCGCGAATCCAGCGCTTTCCGCCCAGATCGGCCCAGATCGGTCCGCCCCGCGCAACGGGTCTGGGCCGGCGGTCGTCGGGCGCCCGGCCGGTTCGGGGGCCGCGTCCGCGGTCAATCCCCGCTGGGCACGGCGCTGGTCGCGCCTTCGAGCAGGCTGCCGCGCAGCCTCCAGAAGCGGTCCTCGGCGCTCGTCCGCTGGCCATCGGGGAGTGGCGCGCCGTTCTCGGGGCCCGCGTTCCAGCGCGGCAGGCTCAGGAACTCGAGCGCGGGCGCCGCGCCGGGGCTCGTGGGGCGCGCCACGGCGCGCAGGTCCGGCCAGCGCGCCAGGCTGCCGAAGCTGCCGTCGATCCACAGGGGCTCCTGGACCTCCGCGCCTTCGAGGGCCTGATAGCCGGAGCGCGAGCGCGATTGCAGCGGGGCCTGGCCGCGGGCCCAGCTCGGTCCCGGCAGACGCAGCAGCTCGCGCAGGGTTCCGGCCAGGTCGACCTGGCTCAGCAGGACCTCGGCGCGGCGGCGGGCGTTGACCCCGTTGGGCAGCTGGAGCCGCAGCGGCACGCGCAGGCCCAGGTCGGGCTCCGGGCGCTCGGGCCCGGCCAGGGCCGTGAACACGGTCAAGGTCTGGAACTGCTCCTTGCGCTCGGCAAGGCGCGTCCAAAGCGTTCCGAGGGCGGCCTCCAGCTCAGCGCCCTGGGCGCCGGGCCGTTCGGCGTGCAGCCACAGGAAACGGCGCTCGCCGGGGTGTTCCGCCAGCCAATCGCCAGCCTGGCTGGCCAAGGCGGAGAGGTCGGTCGCGGAGTCCTCCCGCACGGTTTCGAAGCCGGCGATCCCGTGGCGGCTGACGAAATCCGCCTGCAGGAAGGCCGCCGTACGGGCGCCGCTTTGCAGCGCCGCGGAAGCCAGGGTCCAAGCGCCGGGCGGCAGGGCCCGCTGGGGGCCGTCGACGCCGTGGTTCAAACCGAAGCGGCCGGTCAGCAGCGAGACCGCGGCCGGTCCCGGCTGGTCGCAGGCCGCATAAACCCCGGCGATCTCGATGCCGCCACGGGCCAGGTCCGCGAAGTGCGGGCCCTCGGGCAGCCGGGCGGGCGTCGGCCAGCGGCCCACCGTCAGCAGCAGCGTGTTGGCCCACAGGGGGCGCTCGGGCCGCGGGCTGGTCTCGGGCTCGGCCAGGGTCAGCCGCGCGACGTACACGCACGGCGCCAGCAGCATGGCCACGGCGAGCAGGAAACGGGCCAAACCCTCGGCGCGCGGCTTTTCGTCGTTGGGCGGCATAGGAGCGTGGGCGGCCTCAGAGCCGGCGCCAAAGGGCCATCCAGCGCAGCTTGAGCACCGTGGTGTAACCCTGCATGAGGATCTTGAGCGTCAGGGTCGATTCGCCGCGCACGCGGTCGACGAATTCGATGCCCACCTCCGAGATCGGGATGCGGGCCCGGGCGGTCTTGTAGAGCAGCTCCTGCACGATCGCCGGGCCCTTCGAAAAGGTGCGCTCGACCTCGATGGCGCGCAGCGTCTCCGCCCGCCAGCAACGGAAGCCGGAATTGCAGTCCTTGACCGGCACGCCGAGCAGCAGCCGGATGTAGAGGTTGGCCAGGCGCGTGACCTGCCGGCGCACGAAGCCGCGGTCCATGTCGCTGCCGCCGTGGACGGCGCGCGAGCCCAGCACCAGGCCGTAGGGCTGGGGAGCCGCCTCGGCGCGGCGCTTGCGCGGCGGGGTCTCGCTCAAGCGCTGCAGCAGCGCCGGGACGAAGCGCGGATGGTGCGAGAAGTCCGCGTCCATCTCCACGACCACCTCTGCGCCCATCTCCAGGGCGCGCACGAAGCCGTCGCGGCCGGCGCGCCCGCGGCCCTTGTCGCTGGTGCGCAGCAGCAGATGGACCCGCGGCTCGCCGCGGGCCAGCTCGGCGACCGCCTGGGCCGTGCCGTCCGGGGAATTGTCGTCGATGACCAGCACCTCGACCTCCGGCCCCAGGGCGATCAGCTCCCGGCACAGATCGACGATGTTCAGCACCTCGTTGTAGGTGGGCACCGTGCAGACGATGCGCCGCCCCCGCAGGGCCCCGGGGATGCCCTGCGTACCGGCCGCCGGAGCCGGGGTGCGGGCCTCCGCCAAGGGGGCAGGGGCAGTGGCCTTGGCACTGGCCGCGGCCGCGCTCCGCGGCTCCGCGCCTGCGGCGCCCGGCCCCCCGGGAGGACCCGAAGCGCAGCGCTCCTGGGGTGCGATCGCCTCGCCAACCGACGCCTTCGCGGGGCCATCGGCCCCCGTCAAGGCCCCGGGGTGGTCCGAGCCCTGTCCGCGAGCCGGAGGCCGGGACGCGGGGCTGCCTGGCGAGCGGGGGCGCTCGCGGGCGGGGGGATGGGCGGTCGCTAGCCCCGGGGGAGGCATGATCGTCGACGGGCTGTCCGCGCGCGGTTTCAGACCCGGGACGCGGCGATTCTTTGGCCCCGCGGCGACCGCCGCGATGCCAGTTGGCCAGGAGACTCTAGCGCCGGCACCGGTCCAGCGGCAACGCTCGGAAGCTCGCCCGCGCGCTTGCCTCGCCGGTTCCCACCCGTTCCCCTATGCCCCGATGTCGGCCGCTCGAGCCAGCCCCCCCTCCGCGCCCCAGCCCGATCCGGCGCCGTCGGCTCAAGGGCGCAGCCCGCGCCAGGCCGGGAGCCGTCCGTCCCTGGGGGCGCGCTTCTTCGATCCGGAGGCCGACCTGCGTTTGGGCGCCTCGGTCTGGGACTGGCTGGCGCGCTGGTCTCTGCTGGCCCTCTTGTTGCTGCTGCTGCACGGCGCCTGGCGCGTCGGGCCGACCTACGACGAGCACTTCTATATCTCCGCGGGCCAGGCCTACCTGGAGGACGGCGATTTCAGCCTGAATCGCGAGCACCCGCCGCTGCTCAAGCTGCTGGCCGGAGCGCCGCTGCGCTACCTGGCCTCGGTGCCGGCCGTGCCCCACGCGAGCGATCTGCTCAACTACCCGGTCGAATTCTTTTATCAGCGCCAGGCCGAGAACCTCGACCGGCTGCTGTTCCTCGGGCGCCTGCCGTTTTGTTTGCTGACGGTGCTGTGCGCCTGGGGCGTGTTCCGGACCGCGCGGCGCCTGTTCGGCCCGCGGGCGGCCTTCGCCGGGCTGCTGCTGTTCGCCTTCAACCCCAACGTGCTGGCCCATGGGCGTCTGGCGGCCCTGGATGCCGGCGCGGGGGCCTTCCTGTTCTTCGCTGTGGCCAGCTTCGTCACGCTGCTGGAGCGGCCGAGCGCCTGGCGCGTGCTGGGTGCGGGGCTGCTGTTCGGTTTGGCCTTGATGGCCAAGTTCTCGAACCTGGTGGCGATCCCGCTGTTCGGTCTGCTGGCCCTGGTGCAGGCCCTGCGGCGCCTCTCGCCGGCCCCGCTCTGGCAGGGGCTGCGCGTGGGCCTGGTCGGGCTGTCGGTGTTCGCCGCGGGCTATGGCTTCGAGGCCCGCAGCATCAACGAGGCCTGGGGCGATCCGCGCTACGCGACGCCGATCGAACCCGATCCGCTGACCCCCGCGGAGCTGTCCGAGGCGCTCTCCGCCAGCCTGTCGGGCCCCCTGGCCAGCGAGGCGCCCGCGCGCGTGCGCAACGTGGCGGCCGCCGCCAGCGCCGAACTGGCCCTCGAAGAGTGGCGCGGGATGCTCAGCACGGCCGAGCCCAAGGGCCTGGCGGATCGGGCCGCGCGGGCCCTGGTCTGTCTGGCCCCCGACGCGGCCGCGGGGCGCCCGCCGGCCCCGGAGTCGCTGCGCAAGCGGGCCTTCGAGCTGCTGCTCGAGGCCAACCCGGAGCGCGTGCCCTTCGCGACCAAACTCGAGCTCCTGCCGCAGCTGGCCGACCGGCGGCTGTTCTACGACAACGGCTCGGCGCTGCCCGACGACCAGCGCGGCCTGGAGGCCTGGGCCGAGTGGTACGACGCCCATCGCGAAGACGACTGGAATCGCGTCCTGTTCGAGCACCCGCTGCTAGCCCGCTGGGTCCGCGGCCTGTTCGGCGACGCCCGTCCGATTCCGCTTTTCTCGGCCCTCAAGGGCATCGATTACCAGCTGGCCCACGGCTCCAAGGGCCACGCCTCCTACTACCGCGGCAAGGTGCTGGTGCCGGGCGTCGATTTCCAGGCGGGCAATCCCTTCCCCTGGTACTACGCTGACGTGCTGTGGGTGAAGAACCCGCTCGGCTTCGTGGCCGCGGCGGGGCTTGGTTTGCTGCTGTCGCTGGTGGTGCTGCGGCGCTGGACGCTGCTCTACCTGCTGGGCTTCGTCGGGCTGCCGCTCGGCTTGTTCTATCTGTTCTCGACCAGCAACGCCCTGATGGGGGTGCGCTATCTGCTGCCCCTGTTCCCGTTCCTGGCGGTCCTCGCGGCGCGCGTGGAGCTGCTCTTGCCGCGGCTCGGCCTCGCTTTGGGGGTCGCCGCCCTGGGTGAATCGATCTGGATCCACCCCGATCAGCTCATGTACTACAACGCCGTCGTCGGCGGCCCGAAGCACGGGCCTTCGATCACCGTGCTCGGGGACGATTGGGGCCAGGATGCGCGCACCCTGGGCCGCTATGTGGAGGACCACCAGGCGGCCATCGAAGCCGCCGGCGGCCTGTATTACGACCATTATCTGAAGGCGGACCCCCAGGCCCTGGGGCTCGAGGGCGCCCAGCCGGTGCGCCCCAACGTGCAGGGCATCGTGGCCGTGCAGGCCAACAGCTACTTCCGCCAGCCGCAGCGTTATGCCTGGCTCGAGCCCTACGTGCCCTACGAGCGCCTGGGCTGGTCGGTGTGGCTCTACGACACCCGCGTCGGACCCCCGGGCGGCAAGCTCGAGGATTGAGAGCGGGGAGCCGCTGGCGCTCGCGCGCGGCCTGCGCAGGATGCCCGTGGGCCGGCCGCCGGCGGGCATCCGGGCTCTGGCCCCGGGGCTCCCAGGCGGAATCTGAGCGTGAGCGGCTGCGGGCGGCGCCCCCACAGCCACCGTGCCCAGGCCGAATTCAGCCGCCGTCCCAGTTGCCCTGCGGGGGCGCTTCGGAGTCCGCGTCCGACGGAGCGACAGCCTCCGGTCCGTCGGGCGTGCCCTGGGCCGGGGCTCCCTCCGGCGCCTTGCCGGTCCCATCTTCCGGGCCGTCCTCCGCATTGCTGTAGCGCAGGTAGTTGAGCTGGCTCAGCATGCGCTCGAGCTCCGGGCTGTCGATGCGTGCCGCTTTCCCGAAGCGGCGCAAACCCCCGTGGAACTGCTCCAGGCGGCGCCCGAGGCGCTCGGCATCGCGGGCGGATTCGGCCTCGAGGGGCAGGAAGGTGGGCACCAGGGAGCCCGCGGTCTCGTAGCGCGCGAGCAGCTGCGGGGCGCTGAACCAGGGCGCCTCGAGCCGCCAGGGCGAGCTGTCGCGCTCGGGCAGCGGCGCCTTGAGGCGCTTCCAATAGCGGAATTTTTGTGTGCGCAGGGAGGCCGCGAATCGCCCAGCGTAGGACATGGCGAAGCCGCGGCTGGGGGCCTTGGCCAGCAGGCTCGCTGCGGGGAATTCGTACAGCCCTTCGACGCCGAAGAGCTCGAGCAGCGTGGGGCCGATCTGCGACAGCTCCACCGGCTCGGCCACGCGTCCCGGCGCCAGCCCGGGGGCCTGGATCAGCAGTGGGACGTGGAACACGCCTTCGGTCATCGAAAGGCCGTGGTCGTAGCGCACCCAGGTCTCGAACAGCTCTTCGCCGTGGTCGGCGCTGGCGATCAGGGCCGTGTGCTCCTCGAGCCCCAGGCGTTCGAGGCCCGCCAGCAGGCGTCCGAGCTGGTCGTCGGCCCCGGCGACCTCGGCGGCGTACAGCTCGAGCAGCCGCTCGATCACCTCGGGCGGCGGCATCTGGCGCAGCTCCTCGAAGCGGTTGTAGTAGGCGTATTGCTCGAAACGGTCCTCGAGCGGGCGCTGCGCCGCGTCCCAGCGGCGCGGGGGTGGGCGGTGCTCGGCGTGGGGATCCATCAGGTGGACCCAGGCCAGGAACGGGGCTTGCCCGCGCGCCTCGATCCACGCGAGGCAGGCGCCGACCACCGCTTCGTCCCACAGGTACTGGTCGGAATAGGCCTCGGGGGCGTCCAGCATGCCGCAGAAGCGTTCCTGCCAGCCGTCGTGGAAGACCGTGCCCGGTATCTCCTGGAGCTTGCACATGTTGGCCAGGAACGCGCCGGTCGCCAGACCGTGCTCGGCCAGGAGGTGGGGGATCGGGACGATGCCCTTGGCGAAGCCCATGCTCTGCTCGTGCACCCCGTGCTGGAAGGGCAGCAGCCCGGTCCACAGGGAGGTCAGGGCCGGATTGGTCAGGGTGGCCGGGCTGTAGCAGCGCTCGAAGAGCAGCGAGCGCTGGGCCAGGGCGTCGAAGTGGGGGGTGTGGGAGGGCCGGCGACCGTAGGCGCCGAGCTGATCCGCGCGCAGGGTGTCCACCGTGAAGACGACCGCGTTGCGCGGGCGCAGGGGCCCCGTCGGCTGCGGGGCCGAGCCGCCGCAAGCGGTCAGCAGGAGTGCGCAGGGAAGCAGCGCAGCGCGAGGCATGGGGCCAGTCTAGCCCTCGCGGCCGAGCGCTCTCGGACGGGGAGGCTGCCCCGGGCTGGGGCGCTCCGACCCGGGGCCCGGATAGGATGCGCCCATGCCCCCGCTCCCCGTGGCCGCTCTGCCCCTGGGCCTGGCCCTGGCCGGGCTCCTGTGCGCTTGCCGCCGCGAGCCGGCCCCGGCTCCCAACCTGCTGCTGCTGACGATCGACACCCTGCGCGCCGACCGCACCAGCGCCTACGGCTACGGCCGCCCGACCACGCCGGAACTCGAGGCCCTGGCGCGCTCCGGGGCCCTGTTCGAGCGGGCCTATTCCCAGGCGCCCTTCACCGCGCCCTCCCACGCCAGCCTGTTCACCGGCCTGGTCAGCCAGTCCCACGGGCTGCTGCACTGGTCGAGCCGGCTCGACCCGGCGGCGATCACCTTCGCCGAGCATTTCGGGGCCGAGGGCTATCGCACCGGGGCCTTCTACAACCACGCCAGCCTGCCCGTGACCGGGCTGCTGCGCGGTTTCGAGCACCAATCGAAGCTGGCCTTCGACACCTACGAGCGCACCCTCGAGGCCCTGTGGGCCTGGCTCGATGCGGACGGCAAGGGGCGCCCCGGGGAGCAGCCATTCGCCATCTGGCTGCACTTCTGGGACGTGCATCGGCCCTACGGATACCGGGATTGGAAGCCCTTCGAGCAATACACGCCGCGGCGCGGGGCCGAGCTCGAGCTGGCCTTCGCCGAGCAGGGCTTCGGCCCGCCCCACGACCTGCGCGTGGGGCGGCTCGAGGAGCACTACAACGTCAATGCGGCGCGGCGCGAGCGGGCCCTGCCGCTGCCCGGAGGCAGCCCGCGGCCCTTCGGTCCCGAGGATTGGCGCGCGATCTCGGACCGCTACGACAACGGCGTTCGCTACGCGGACCAGGGGCTCGGGGAGCTGCTGCGCGGGCTCGAGCAGCGCGGCCTCGGCGATCGCAGCGTGCTGTGCGTGACCTCCGACCACGGCGAGACGCTGACCGAGCGGCCCGGCTGTTGGTTCACCCACGATCCCTACCTGTACGAGGAAACCCTGCGCGTGCCGTTGCTGTTCCGCTTCCCCGGCGGGCGCTTCGCCGGCGTGCGCAGCCCGGTGCTGGCCCGCGGCATCGACGTCTTGCCGACCCTGATCGAAGCCGCCGGCGTCGCGCCCCTCGAGACCCAGGGACGCAGCCTCCTGCCGGTGCTGGCGGGCCGGGACAAGGAGACGCTGCCCCTGTTCGCCCAGACCCAGACCCGCGCGGCCAAGGAGAGCGACGCGCGCCTGCCCAAGGATCAGCAGGGCGCCTGGCTCGAACACCGCCAGGCGATCTTGGACGGGCGCTTCAAGCTGATCCGCCAGATCGAGCCAGAGCGCCTCGAACTCTACGACCTTTCGGCCGACCCCGGGGAGCAGCGCGACCTGTCCACGGATCCCGCGGGGGCCGCGGAGGCCGAGCGCCTGCTCGGGCGGCTGCTCGACCTCGAGCGCAGCCTGCCGAGCCGCGGGCTCGGCAGGCGCCAGCAGTCGGCCGACGAGCTGCGCATGCTGAACGCTCTGGGCTACATCTCCTCGGAGGAGCTGGAGCAGCAGCTCGAGGCCCTGAAGCGCGGCGCAGAACCTGAGGGCGAAGCCCGCGGGGACTCCCGATGAAGCCCGAACCCGAGTCCGGGGCCGATTCAGGCACCCGCTCGCCCGGCGCCCCCGGCCCGGCGCTGGAGAGCGATCAGGCCCGTTTCGCCGCGGCCCTGCTGGCCCTCGAGCAGGAGCTCGACTGGACCCTCTTGGGGCAGCTTTATTGCCACGAAGGCGGCGAGGACTTCTTCGGGCCGGAGCAGATCGAGGCCCAGCGCGAGGCGGGGCTGCGCTTCGCCAGCGACGTGGCCGAAGCGCTCGAGGGCCTGCCCAAGCAGAAACCGTCCCTGTACGTGGGCGCGGGCGTCGCGGAGCTGGCCCCGATCCTGTGCGAGCGTCTGCTCCTGCGGCGCGAGGTCTCGATCGTGGGGCTGCCGGGCCTCGAAGCGCGTGAACTCAACCGGGCCCTCTCCGCGGTCGAAGCCAGCCTGCGCCTGCCGCTGCCGCGCTGGTCGACCCGGCCCCTCGGCAGCCTCGCCCGGCGCGGCTTCGGGCACCTGTGGCTGGTCTCCGTGTTGACCGATCCGGAGACCTTCCCGGCCCTCTCGCGCCTGGCCTACACCGAGCGCCGGCCGAAACCCGCCACCTTGGCCCGCGATCGCGAACGCGCCGAAGCGCTCCTGGAGGCGGCGCTCGGCCGGCTGGAGGCGCCGGCGGTGCTGTTCACCACCGACGAAGAATTGCCGCTTGTGACCGAGACGGCGCGGCGCCTCGGGCTGATCCTGGAGCCCGGGGAGCGGGCGCGGCTCTCGCCGATCGTGGGCGATCCGGTGCGCCGGGTGGCGGTCCGGCGCGGCGGCGGCCGGGCCGCGGGGGCCTGAGGCCCCCGACTTCGTGGGCTGCGAGCGTGTCCTGCGAGGTCGCCAGCCCAAGCGCTCTGGGCCTCGGACCGCCCTCGCCCGCTTTTGGGCCGTCGGGCCGCGCGGCCCGTCTCCGGGGGCCGCGGCCCAGCCTTGGCGTCGGACCCTCACCCGGAGGTCGCCGGGGCTTCCCCGAGGCTCTATCCTTCTTGGCCGCCCCCCCCGGCGCGACCCAGCTTCCTCCCCCCGATGACCCAGTTCAGCCCCCAGGCCCAGGCCGCCTACGCCGTCCAGGACTACAGCGCCAAGCCGCGCATCCACGGCCTCGAGATCGTCGAGCTCAAGCGCTTCAACGACGACGGCGGCGCCATGACCGAGCTCGGACGCCTGGACGGCGGCCTGCACAAGCAGCTGCCCGGCTTCCAGGTGCGCCAGGTCAACTACTCGGTCATGGAGCCCTTGGCGATCAAGGCCTTCCACCTGCACAAGCGCCAGACCGACGTTTGGTATGTGCCGCCCTCCGACAAGGCGCTGCTGGTGGTCGCCGACGTGCGCGCGGGCTCGCCCACGGAGGGCCTCGTGCAGCGCTTGGTGCTGGGGGACACGCGCTCGTTCCTGGTGCGGATCCCCCCGGGAGTGGCCCACGGGGTTCGGAATCTGCGCCCCCAGGCGCCCCTGGCGATCATCTATTTCGTCGACGTGCAGTTCTCGACGGACGAGCACTGCGACGAGGGGCGCCTGCCCTGGAACCATTTCGGCGAAAAGGTCTGGGAAGTCGAGCGCGGTTGAGCGCGGGCTTCGGGAAGCGCGGACAGGCTGAGAAAAAATCGACTCGGGCTGCGCCCGAGCAGTCGGACCAGCCTGTCAGCATGCCGTTGGGCCGCCAACCCGCGGCCG
>JBIKLM010000433.1:0-3730 GCA_044359835.1 Planctomycetota bacterium | reverse complement strand
CAGGTTGCCCGGGGACAGGCCGGCCGAGCTCAGGCCGGCGTCCAAGGAGCCGGCGAGGGGCAGGGGCGGCAGCCAGCCCTGGCCCAGGGCTCCTTGCAGGACGCCCAGGCCCGCGCAGGCCAGCGCTGCGGCCGCACACACCCGGGCCGACCACTGGCCGGGCGGCCGGGGCGGTTCGATCCAGTGTTCCGTGGCCGCCGGCAACTCTTCCGACTCCGAATTCCGCACCAAATCCCCCTCGTGCCGGGCTGCCGGCAGCTGGACGCCCTCCGGGCTCGCCCCCAGTGGGCGGGCTCGGCCGTCGGACCCTTTCGCCCGGCCCGGGGCCCCGGCTTGAGCCCGAGTCGGGGGAATTCGGCCGCGGGCGCCGCCGGTCTCCCCGGCCGCCCGGCGGGCCCGCTGGGCGCGGCGCGGGCCTCATCGGCACCCAGGATCCGGGGCGGCGGGCGGTCTCCCGACCGCTAACCTGCTGGCCGGCATGCCGCACTCGCGCACCATCAAGGGGACCTCGATCTCGACCGGCCTGGCCCACGGGCCCCTGCACGTGGTGCGCGGCGACGCGCCCGAGGTGCCGACCTGGATCGTGCCGGCGGGCGACGTGCCGGCCGAGATCGGTCGGCTGGCCGCCGCGCTGCAGTCCGCCGCGGAGGAGCTCGAGCGCCAGCGCCGCGCGGTGGCCGCCACCAGCGGCGAGAAGGACGCCGAGATCTTCGCGGTGCACCGCATGATCCTCGAGGACCCTTCGGCGCTGGGGGAGGTCGAGAAGGCCATCGCCGAGGAGCGCATCAACGCCGAGGCCGCCGTCGGGCGCCTGATCGAGCGCTTCCATCGCACGCTTTCCTCCTTGGACGGGGCCAGCGTGCGCGGCTTCGCGGCCGACGTCAGCGATCCCTGGCAGCGCGTGCTCGACACGCTGCTCGAGCGCGACCGGCGCGAGCTCGATTCTTCGCAGGAAAAGGTCGTTTTGGCCGCGCCGGAGCTGACCCCGCGCGTGTGCGCTTGGTTGCCCCGCGAGCGCGTGCTGGCGATCGTGTGCGAATCCGGCGGGCGCTTCTCCCACGGCGCGGTCCTGGCGCGCTCGATGGGCCTGCCCTGCGTGGTCGGCCTGCCCGGCCTGCTCGCGCGGCTCGAGCAGGGCATGCAGATCACGGTCGATGGCGACCGCGGCCAGGTGCAGCTCAAGCCTTCGCCCGAGGACCTTTCCGAATTCGAGCGCCGGGTCGGCGATCGCCAGCGCCGCCGCCGCGACGTGGAGCGCTTCGGCCCCCTGCCCGCGCGCGCCTCCTGCGGCCATCGCCTCGAGACGCAGGTCAACATCGAGAGCCTGCTCGACCTGCCGCACTTCGATCCGGAGCACACCGACGGCGTGGGGCTCCTGCGCACCGAGTTCCTGTACATGGAGCGCAGCAGCTTCCCCTCGGAGGAGGAGCAGTACCGGCTCTATCGCCGCGTGGTCGAGCACATGCGCGGCCGGCCGGTCACGATCCGCACCCTCGACATCGGCGCGGACAAGCAGCTCCCGTACTTCCAGACGCCCAAGGAGCGCAACCCCGCCCTGGGCTGGCGCGGCCTGCGCATCTCGCTGCAGTGGCCGGACCTGATCCAGGTTCAGCTGCGCGCGGCCCTGCGGGCCAGCGCCCACGGGCCCCTGCGGCTGCTGCTGCCCATGGTCGGTTCCCTCGAGCAGATCGACCAGATGCGGCGCATTTTCGACGGCGTGCGCGCCAGCCTGCTGGAGCAGGGCTACGACTGCGCCGAGGACCTGCCGGTCGGGGCCATGATCGAGGTGCCCTCGGCCCTGCTGAGCCTGCACCAGATCATCGCCCACGTGGATTTCGTCTCCGTTGGCACCAACGACCTGGTCCAGTACCTCTTGGCGGTCGACCGCGACAACGCCTTCGTGGCCGGGCTCTACGATCCCTTCCATCCGGCCGTGATCAGCGCCCTGCAGCGCGTGGCGGAGGTCTCGCGCCGGGCCGGCAAGGCCTGCTCGGTGTGCGGCGACATCGCCGCCGATCCGGCCTTCGCGGTGCTGCTGATGGGGCTCGGCTTCGACGCGGTCTCCACGGCGCCCCACTTCGTGCCCGAGATCAAGTACGGGCTCTCGCGGGTCAGCCTGGCCCAGAGCCGCGAGCTGGTGCACGCGGTGCTGGCCGCCGAGCGCAGTCAGGAAGTGCGGCAGCTGCTGAAGGACTGGCAGGCCGAGCTGTCCGGCAGCGCCGGCCGCTAGCCGCTTGCCGAGGTTCTGCCGGCGCCGGGGATCAGGCGCCCGACGCCGGCGAGCCGGGGCTCCGCCCGGATCGGGCTCGCCGCTGGCGGTGCGATGCCCGTGGCCCGTGCGTTGCGTGCCGGCTCCGGCGCGGGGTTGGTGGTTCGGCCGCGCTCGCGGTGAGCTCGCCCGATCCCGTTTCCGCGGCGCGCGCTGTGGCGCGTTCGTGCCGCTTCCGATCCAGATCGTCTGGAGCCCCGGATGAGACGGCCTCCCGCCGGCGGACCCGGGTTGCGGAATCCTTGATTCCCGTGTGTGCCCACGGTTACAGAAGCGTGGCCAGGAAAACAGCGCAACCTGCCCACGCTGCCGGGTTTCCGACCGACGAGCCCGCTCGTCTTCGGCCCGATTCCGACCCCATCGCCCACGATGCAGCCGCACCGAGCCACCGCGCCGGATCCCCTTCGCCGCCTCCTTTGCGCGGCCTTGACCATCGAGCCGCCGACCTGGGCGGCGATCCGGGGCGCGTCCCGGCACCGGGGAGTCCTCGGGTCGGAGAGCCTGCGATGAGCGAAAGCCAGCGCTCTGCCGCGGCCGGCGCCGATCGGCCCGCACTCGCCGGGCAGCCTCCGAGCCCGTCGCTCGAAAGCGGGCCCGAAGGGCCGGGCGGAGCGGGCCGGGCCGCTCGGACGCTCGGGGCGGCCACCCCGCTGGAAACCGCCACGCGCGGCATTCTGGAGGCGGCGCGCCCGTCGGAATTGGAGGGCGCCAGCCAGGATCCCGCCAGGGCGTCGGGCGAAGAGCCCGATCCGGCCGGCGCAGCCGCCGGCCCGGCGCACGCCGCTCACCCCGATCCGGCCCCGGTGCCAGCCCTGTGGGGCGCGGACCGGCTGCCGCTCGGGCGCCCCCAGGTGCTCGAGTTCCGGCGGCTCTACGGCACGCACACGGATGCCGATCTGGCCGAGCGCTTCGGCCTCTGCCTCGACGAGGTCCAGGCCCTGGCGCGGCGCTTCGCCCTGGCCAAGGACAAGGCCTTCAACCGGCGCCTGCCGGGGGCCGAGCCCACGGCCATGCCGCGCTGGACGCGGGCCGAGCTCGACCTGCTGGTGCAGCTCTACCCCGGCACCGCCAACCTGGAGATCGCCCGGCGCCTCAAGCGCACGATCAAATCGGTGGTCTCGAAGGCCCACCACCTGGGTCTCAAGAAGACCCAGAGCCGCCTGGCCGAGATGGGCCGCGAGAACGTGGCCCTGCGCTACGGCGAATTCGCCCCGGGCCGCTCCGGCGAGCTGCTGCCCCAGCCGAGCCGACGCCCGGTCCGCGCCCGGTCCGCCCGCTCGCGGGCCCGGCGCACCCCGGAGTGACCCTCGCGGAGGCCCGGGATCGAGGGCCAGCCCGAGCGGCCAGACCAGCCCGGGCGCGGGCCATTGGGCTTGCCATCCGGCGTCAGCAGCAGCTGGCATCGTCGCTGCGCGCCGATTTCTTCCCCCCGGCCTCCGAGCGACGGACGCGGAGCCGTGG
>JBIKLM010000068.1:0-13199 GCA_044359835.1 Planctomycetota bacterium | reverse complement strand
TGCGCTTGATCGGCATGGTCCAGGACGTGACCGAGCGCCGCAAGGCCGAGGAAGAGCTGCTCGCGGCCAAGGACGTAGCCGAGCGCGCCAACCGCGCCAAGAGCGATTTCCTGGCCAACATGAGCCACGAGATCCGCACGCCCATGACGGCCATCCTGGGCTACATGGAGCTGCTCGGCGAGGAGGGCCGGCGCGCCGGCGAGAGCCCCGAGGAGACCGAGTGCCGGCGGCGCGACACGGTGCGCTCGATCCAGAGCAACGGCCTGCACCTGCTGCAGCTGATCAACGACATCCTCGATCTGTCCAAGATCGAAGCCGAGAAGCTGGTCCTGCGGCGCGCGCCGGCCAGCCCCTACGAGCTCGCCGAAGAGGTCTATTCGATGTTCAGCGGGCGGGCCCGCGAGAAGGGCCTGGCGATCACCCTGGAGCCGCGCTGGCCCCTGCCGGCGACGATCCCGACCGACGAGGTGCGCCTGCGCCAGGTGCTGGTCAACCTGCTCGGCAACGCGATCAAGTTCACCGAAAAGGGCCGCGTGCGCCTGGCGCTGCGCTACGAGCTCGAACCGGAGGCCGCGCTGGTCTTCGAGGTCGAGGACACGGGCATCGGCATCCGCGGCGAGGATCTCGAGAACCTGTTCCGCCCCTTCAGCCAGGCCGACAGCTCGATGTCGCGCAAGTTCGGCGGCACCGGCCTCGGCTTGACCATCTCGCGGCGCCTGGCGCGCCTGCTGGGCGGCGATATCGAGGTCGACAGCCGCCTGGGCTCGGGCAGCCGCTTCCGCGTGCGCCTGCTGCTCGATGCGGCCCAGCCCGCGGAACTGCTCGAGCGTCCGCCCCAGAAGGCCTCGCGGGAACCCGCCGCCGAACCGGTGGCGGTCGAGGGCCTGGCGGCGCGCATCCTGGTGGCCGAAGACGGCGCCGACAACCAGCGCCTGATCTCCTACTTCCTGACCAAGGCCGGGGCCCAGGTCGAGCTCGCCGAGAACGGCCGCGTGGCCATGGAGAAGCTCTACGCGGCCCAGGACCAGGGGCGGCCCTTCGACCTGGTGCTGATGGACATGCAGATGCCCGAGCTCGACGGCTACGAAGCCACGCGCCGCTTGCGGGCAGCGGGCGTGGCGACGCCGATCGTGGCCCTGACCGCCCACGCCATGACCGGCGACCGGGAGCGTTGCATCGAAGCCGGCTGCGACGACTACACCACCAAGCCGATCTCGCGCCCCAAGCTGCTGGCGACCTGCCAGCGCTGGGCCAAGGAGCCCCGCGAGCGCGCCCGGCGCGCGGCCTGAGGCGCTCAGGAGGCCCCGAGAAGCCCTGCCCGAGCGGTGCGCAGGTGGCTTGACCGGCGCAGGGGCGGGGACTGCTGCAAAGGCCCCTCGCTGCAGGGGAGAGAGGCGCAGCCGCGGCGGCGGGCTCGAGGGGCGCGCGCCCGCGCCGCTGCGTGCCGCCGAAGGGTCCTTCGAGCCGATGGGCGGCGAGCGCAGGCGCCTGCTCGGGCTCCAGTCGGCGGCTCGCCTCTGTCCGCGACCGCGGGCCCGGTCCCAGCCAGCGCGGGTTCGAAGGCTCGGCACCGAGCGCGACAGCCCTGCCAAGCCAGCGGGAAGGGCAGCGCCGCGCTTGCCACAGGCCCTTGATGCTGCGTTGATCGAGCTTTAATGCAAGTCCCATTGGCCGCGGCGACGGCCGCAGGGGACGCTCCCCACCTTCCCCGGAGCTCCCCCATGCCGCACACCCCGCGCCCCTCGCCGGTCTGGCCCCGTTCGGCCGCCGTCCTGCTGTTCTCCTTCCTGGCCGCGCTGCCCGCGTCGGCCCAGGCTCCCCAAGCGATCGCCAGCGCCCCGCCCCTGGTCGCCGGCGGGCAGGTGGTGCCGCTCGACGGCTCCGCGAGCGGCTCGTCCGCCGGCGGCGCCCTGCAGTTCGCCTGGACCCAGGTGGCCGGTCCGGCCGTCTCGATCCAGCAGGCCGATCAGGCCACGGCGCACTTCACGAGCCCGCAGGCCGACGCGCGCCTGCTCTTCAAACTGACGGTCACCGATGCGCAGAGCGGCAGCGCCAGCAGCGAGGTCGAAGTCCGCGTCGACGCCCCGCCGGCCCCCAAGCAGTTCGGCAAGCTCGCCACCTTGACCATCGCCGGCGGCGGCGGCGGCAAGGCCGAGATCAGCGCCTTCCACGGGCCCAGCAAGCGCCTGTTCACGATCAGCTCGAACGGCGCCCGGCTCGACGTGCACGACCTGAGCGATCCGCTGAACCCGGTGCCGGTCGGTCAGCTGACCTTCGGGCCCAGCTTCGTGCCCAACAGCGTCGCCGTCGGCGGCGACCTGGTGGCAGTGGCCCTCGAAGCCGTGCCCTACATGAACCCCGGCGAGCTCAGGCTGCTCGACCCGGTCAGCCTGGCCCCGCTCGGCAGCGCCCCGGCCGGCGCTCTGCCGGACATGGTCGCGATCAGCCCGGACCGGCGCTTCGTGCTGCTCTGCAACGAGGGGCAGCCCAACCTCTCGAACTACGCCCAGAACCCGCTCGGCAGCCTGACCTTGGTGGAGCTCGCGGGCCAGTCGATCTCCAAGGTCACCCAGATCGCCTTCAGCCCCTTCGACGCCGGCAAGGCCGCGGCCGCGGCCCTGGGCGTGCGCTTCGACCCCAATCCGGCGGTCAGCCTGTCCCAGGACTTAGAGCCCGAATACGCCACGTTCAGCGCCGATTCGAAGCGCGCTTTCGTGGGCCTGCAGGAGAACAACGCGGTCTTGGTGGTCGACCTCGAAGCGGCCCAGCCGATCGGGATCTTCCCGCTGGGCCGCAAGGACTGGAGCAGCTCGGCCATGGACCAGCGCGCGGCGCTGACCTTCTACGGCTTCCCGCCCCTGCCGGCCCTGGGCAACACGCTGGCGGGCCAAACCCTGCGCCTGGGCGGTTTCTCCGGACTCTGCTACCGCGGCACCAGCCCCGCCGGGCGGCTGCGTTTCCTGGCCGTGCCGGACCGCGGCCCGGTCCTGGCGCCGCTCGACGTGGACGGCGATGGCATCGCGGAGCGCCCCTTCGCCTTGCCGGAATACCAGGCGCGGCTGCAGCCCTTCGAGCTCGACCCGCTGACCGGCGTGCTCGAGCTCGGCGCCCCGATCCCGCTGCTGCAGCCGGACGGCGTGCAGCCGATCAGCGGCCTGCCGAACCTGCTCGCCAGCCAGCCGGGCCTGGCCTTCCACGACGAAGAGCCGGTGGACGTGTTCGGGCGCGCGCTGCGCCTCGATCCCCTGGGCGGCGACTTCGCCGGGGTGGCGGTCGACGCGGAGGGCGACTTCTGGCTCTGCGACCGCTATCGCCCGTCGGTGTACGAATTCGGCCCCGATGGCGTGCTCAAGCGCCGGCTGGTGCCCGCGGGTTCGAACGACCAGCCGGACGGGCAGGGCGGCACGGTCCAGACCGGCACGGACGCAGTCCTGCCGGCGATCTACGCCCAGCGGCGCTTCGGCCGCGGCTTCAGCGGCGTGGCCTTCGACGCGGCACGCGGCCGCCTGGCCCTGTTCCTGGCTTCGCCCCTCGACAACCCCGATGTGCCGGGCGATGCCTCCTCGCAGGCGGCGCGCTTCGGGCGCATCCTCGAGCTGGACGCCGGAAGCGGCCTGCCGCTGGCCGAGTTCGCCTACGCCTTCGACCAGCTCGGCGGCAGCGATCGGATCGGCGACGCGGTCTGGAGCGGCACGGCCGGGCGCTATCTGGTGCTCGAGCGCAACGGCAGCCTGGGCCAGGACGCCCTGCGCAACCTGTTCCAGGTGGACGTCGCGGGCGCCACGGATCTGCTCAATCGCTCCAGCCTGAGCGGGTTGTCCCTGCTGGTCGAGCTGGCCAGCGAGGGTCTGGTGCAGGCGCTCGGTTTCGCGGCGGTCGACAAGCGCCTGCTGGCGAACCTCTCCAGCGCCGGCTACAGCGCCTACCCGAACGCGGAAGGGCTGGCGCTCCTGCCGGACGGCCGCCTGGCGCTGCTCAACGACGACGGCTCCGGGCTCTTCGGCGCCAGCCTCGACCTTGCCAGCGGCAAGATCGCCTTGGCGCCCGAGACGGCGCCGACGCGCCTGGCCTTGGTCGAGCTGGCCGGCGTCGGCCTCGACCCGAGCGATCGGGACTTCGCCGCGCTGATCAAGAGCTGGCCGGTGTACGGCTTGCCGCAGCCGGACGGCCTGGCGCGCTTCGACGCGGGCGGGCAGAGCTTCCTCGTGACCGCCAACGAGGGCGACACGCGCGAGTACGGCGGCAACCCGGCCTACGTGGACGAGGTGCGCGTCGGCTCGGGCCAATACCCCCTGGATCCGACCGCTTTCCCGAACGCCAGCCAGCTCAAGGACAACGTCAACCTGGGACGCCTCAAGGTCAGCCGCGTCGATGGCAAGCTCGACGGCGACGCGGATTACGACGAGATCGTGGCCTTCGGTGCGCGCTCCTTCACGATCCTCTCCGCCCAGGACGGCCAGCAGGTGTACGACTCCGGCGCGCTGCTCGAGCAGCTCGTGCTGGAGATCGATCCGGACCTGTTCAACAGCGAAGGCACCCCGGCGGACTTCGACCTGAGGAGCGACGACAAAGGCCCCGAGCCGGAGGGCCTGGCCGTGGGCCCGATCGACGGCCGCCCGCACCTGTTCTTGGGGATGGAGCGCCCCGGGCACGTGTTCGTGTTCGACCTGTCGCTGCCCAATGCTCCCCGGTTCGTGGGCTGGATGCACAGCGACGACGACTTCGCCCCCGAAGGCGTCGAGTTCATCCCCGCGGACCAAAGCCCGAGCGGCCGGCCGATCGTGGCGGTCAGCTACGAGGACTCGGGCACGGTCGTGCTCTGGGACCTCGACCTGTGAGCTCCGCCGGGGCCGGGCCCGCGCCCGGCCCAGCCATGCCCGCGAAGCGCTGTCCGGCCCCGGGGGGCCGGAGCAAGGCGCTCCGGCGGCTCCCCGCCGGACAGGGTCGGCAGGCCCGGGCTCGCAGCCGAGGCTCCTGTGGACCTCCGCGCCCGGTCGTGGAGGAGCCAGCGTGGCCCGCCAGATCAGGCCGCCGGGCGCGGCTGCAGGGGCCGCGCGGACGGGGCCGCTAGGCTGCTGCCATGAAGCACCAACGCCGGCGGCTGTGCCTGCTCGCCCTGCCCCTGCTGCTGAGCGCCTGCCGCACGGCGGCCGTGCCGCCGGGGTCCCGGGCCCCCGAGGCCCCAGGGCCCAGGGAGGAACTCCAGGCGGCCGTCGCCGCGCGCCTCGATGCCTTCCACGGGGCCGCCGCCCGGGCGGACTTCGAGGCCTATTTCGAGGTCCTGGCCGAAGACGCGGTGTTCATCGGCACCGACGCCAGCGAGCGCTGGAGCAAGGCCGAGTTCGCGGCCTACACCCGGCCCTACTTCTCGCGCGGTCAGGGCTGGACCTATGTGGCCGTCGAGCGCCATGTGATGCTCTCCCCGGAGGGCCGCCTGGCCTGGTTCGACGAGCGCCTGGAGAACAGCAAGTACGGCGCCGCGCGCGGCAGCGGCGTGCTGCGGCTCGAATCCGACGGCCGCTGGCGGCTGGCCCATTACGTGCTGTCGTTCCCGATCCCCAATCAGCTGGCGGACGACTTCACCGCCCGGATCCGCGCCGCAGAGCCGCGCTGACGGAACGCACCGACGGGCCGCGCTCTCGGAACGGGCCGGCCGACTGGGAGAAAATCGCGCGGGCCGCGCTCCCCGGGAGGAGAACGCGGCCCGCGCAGGTGGCCGGTCGAGGCGGATGCCGGCGGCTGTGTCCTGGGGCGCGCGGCTTGCACGCCCCGAGGCTCAGCAGCAGCGCATCAGAAGAAGATGCCCAGGTTGGTGGTCAGACCGGCGCGGAAGATCACGTCGGCCGCGTCTTCGTTGAGGCCGATGATCGCCCCGGCGTCGAACTGCAGGGTGTCCGACAGCGCGTACAGGGCGGCCAGGTTCAAGATCAAGGGGTTGAGGCCGGTCTCGGGGATGTAGGTCACGCCGAGTTCGCCCAGGGCCTTCCACTTCTCCCAGACCGGGATCGTGCCGGCCAGCGAGCCGCGGTGCTGCACCAGCTGGTCGCCCTGCTCGTTGGTGCCGATCGCGCCGAACTGGTAGTAGAGCGTGGTGTAGAGCGTGTCAAAGGTGCGGTCGATCATGAACGCACCGAAGACGTTGGCATAGCCGTTGTCGTTGACCAGACCGTTTTGGTCCAGAACGCCTGCGACCCCGCCGGTTTGGTAGAGCTCCTCGTCGCCGGTCGGCACCTGAACCGCCAGCTCGACCGCGGTGGCCGGGTAGTTCTTGGACTCGTTCATCAGGCGCTGGCGCAGGCCCAGCGTGACGTCGCCGAAACCGTCGATGTCCGGTCCGCTCGGGTCGTAGTAGCGGTACGGCGCCAGGTCGACGAAGAACTCGGCCGTGGGCGACAGACCGGTCTTGATCATCGTGCCGACCTCCGCCGAGTTCTTCGGGTTGGCCGCGAAGCCCGCTTCGACCTCGAAGGTTCCGAAGGCGGTCGTCTGGGTGGTGCGGCCGAAGCGCGGACGCTGGGGCACGACCTTGGCGCGGCGCACGCCGATCGACGAGCAGGAGGCGAGGGAGCTGGCCACGACCAGCGTCAGGGCGAAGTACGGGAGGGAACGGTTCACGGGGGGAAGTCGCAGGGCGTGGAAATCGGGTCGCGGCGGAGGTGCCCGTATGCCTTCGGGCCCCCCGCGGGGCGGGGGTGATACCACGCCGGGGGGGGGCGGCGCATCCTCCGCGAGGCCTCCGGTCCCGGGATGCTTGGGGATAGCCTGTGGATAACTCAGCCAGCCCCCCCCGCCGATGCCGCCCCAGCCGCCGCCCGCCACCCGGTTCCGCCTCTCCTGGTCCTGGCTCCCCTGGGCCCTGGCGCTGGCGGGCTGCCGCGCGACCCTCCCGGAGGTCGAGCTGGTCGAGAGCTTCCCGGTCGAGACCAGCCTCGACCAGCCGGACCTGCGCGAGACCCAGACGGTCTGGCTGGAGGCCATCGCCGGCGCCCAGCGCTCGATCGACCTGGCGCACTTCTACTTCAGCGACGCACCCGGCAGCCGCCTGCGCCCGGTGATCGAGGCCCTGCTCGCGGCCGGGCGCCGCGGGGTCGCCATCCGGGTCCTGGCGGACGCGGGCTTCGAGCGCACCTACCCGGAGACCCTGGCGGAGTTCCGCGCCGCGCCGGGCTTCGAGGTGCGCAGCTACGACCTGCGCGCGCGCACCGGCGGCGCCCTGCACGTCAAGCTGCTCAGCGTCGATGGCCAGCGGGCGTTCATCGGCAGCCAGAACTTCGACTATCGCTCGCTGGAACACATCTGGGAGCTGGGCGCCTATGTGCACAGTGCGGACCTGGTCAGCGACATCGGCCGCGTTTTCGAATTGGACTGGTACCTCGCGGGGCATCCGGAGGTGTCCCTCGAGCAGGCGCTCGAGGACCGGCCCTATCGGATCGGGCAGGTCGAGCGCGTGCGGGTCATCGGCGCAGGGCGCGACTTCGGAACGGCCACGGCCCGCTGCGTGTTCAGCCCCAAACAGGCCCTGCCTCGGGGCCTGTATTGGGATCTGCCCGACCTGGGGGACGCCATCGAACAGGCCGAAGGGCGCCTGCGCATCGCGGCGCTGAGCTTTCAGTCGGAGCTCGGTCCCGGCGCCACCGATTGGCTGCTGCCCCCCGCGATCCTGCGCGCCGCGGCCCGCGGCGTCGAGGTCCGCATCCTGGTGGCCGACTGGAACAAGCGCCAGAGCCGGATCGGCGCGCTGCAGAAGCTGGCCGAGGTCGAGAACGTCGAGGTGCGCTTCGCGGTCATCCCGGAGTGGTCGGGGGGCTTC
Organism: Planctomycetota bacterium; assembly: GCA_044359835.1. GTDB lineage: Bacteria > Planctomycetota > UBA1135 > UBA1135 > JBIKLM01. Next base: position 5,389 of record JBIKLM010000068.1, on the reverse strand, counting down.
CAGCCCTTCTCGCGCGTGGCCCACAGCAAGCTCCTGGTGGTCGACGAGCGCCGGGCCTGGATCGGCACCGGGAACTTCTCCCCGGACTACTTCTACGAGAGCCGCAACGCCGGCCTGTTCCTGGAGGGCCAGGGGCCGAGCCGACGCCTGGCCGCCCAGTTCGACGCCCTCTGGGACTCGGCCTACGCCGAACCCGTGGACCCCAAGGCCAGCTACACCCCGCGGCGCTACGCCGAGTGAAGCCCCCGGGGCCGGAAACCGATTCCGCCCCCCCAGGGCGTCGGATTGAGCCGGCCGAGCCCTTGCCGGCCGGCGCTCGGTCCGGGCCGGCGCGGTAGGATTTCGGACCCCTATGTCGACCGCCAGCCCCGAAACCAGCCCGGCCCAGACCGCCGCGGCCGCCAGCCCGAAGCAGACCGCCCTGATGAAGCGCCTGGCTCGCATGCGCGAGCACAAGGACTTCGAGGCGGCCATGGCCCACGTCCCGCCCACCGAGGAGACCCTCGAGACCTGCGCCCGCGATCGGCGCCGGGCGGGCGTGCTGCTGGTCCTGGGCGCCGCCTCCGTCGGCAACGCCCTGCGGCTCTCCGGACTGATCGGTCAGATCCTCTTCGGAGCGGTCGGCCTGGGCCTGGCCGCCCTGGGCGCCAAGCGCCTGCTGGCCGCCTCCGCGCGCAGCTCCAAGTACCTGAGCCAGCCCCTGCGCAAGGTCCCGGCCCTGGTCGCCGATCGCCGCAGCGAGACCGACCTGGCCTGGATGGGCGGGCGCACCACCTACCACTTCCAGCTCGAGCTCGACGACGGCACCAGCGCCGAGTTCCGCTACCCCGGCCGCGGCACCCAAGACGAGCTGCTGGTCAAGGGCAACACCGGCCTGGCCTACCTGCGCGGCGACACCCTGATCGCCTGGAAGCACATCAAGGTCTGATCCGCAGCCGGGTTTCGGCCGCGAAAAGCCCCAGGCGCGGCCGCGCCGCGGCCCGGAGGCGCTCGGAGCCGCGCGCCGCGGGCCGAAATGCACGCGGGCTCGGCCCCAGCAAAGCGCGCGAAGCGGCCTCGCGGCGGGTGGGGGCGCGCAGGGCAGCGTGCGCGGGGGCGTAGATGCTGCTTGCTGGGATCCCGTGCGCGCCAAGCCCGTCCGCGCTGGGCGCGTGCACCAAAATCCGATCCACGCGATTTCCGCGCAAAAAAACTCCGGGCGCGCGGATCGGCCCTGCGCGGAGCGCCGAAGCGCGGACCGCGGCGGGGCTCAGCGCTGGCGCTGCACGTAGTCGATGGCCTTGGCCTCGAGCGCCGCGGACTTGAGCCCGACCAGCTTGGCCTCCTCGCGGGCGGCCTCCAAGGTCAGGCCGCCGTCCAGGGCGCGCCAGGCGAGCCACAGGGCCCCCACGCGGTTCGAGCTGCCGCAGTGCATCAGCAGCGGCCGCGGCGCCTGGCCGAGCAGCTCACGGCCGCGGGCGAAGATCGCATCGCCGAGATCGCTTTCGTTGGCGAAGGGCAGCGCCACGTACTGGATCCCCAGGGTGCGCGCCCAATCGGCCTCGTCGTAGCCGCGCGGCTCCTGGGGTCGCCGCAGGTCGATCACCGTGCGCACGCCGCGCTGCTCGAGCAGGCGCAGATCCTCGGGCGTGGGCTGGGAGGCCAGGTAGATGTCCCCGAATACCGTGAGCTTTTGCAGCTTGCCGCAGCTGTCCGGGGCCAGCACGGGCGCCGCCGCCGGCAGGATCGCCGGGGCCTGCGGAGCGGCCGCGTCCGGCGGGGTCGGTTCGCTCGAGCGGCAGGCGGCGGCGGCGAGACCGCAGAACAGCAGGGCCAGGGACGGGGCGCGGCGGGCGTGGGGCATGGCGGAGAGCATGCCAAGCCCCAGGGCGGGGGCCAATCGCCGGCGAGAGCGGGCTGGGGTCGGCAGAGAACCACCCCCGCGGGAGACGCCCACCGACAGCCGGCACCGAGGGCAAGCGGCGCAAGCCGGGCGGCGCGGGGCTTGCAGGGGGCGGCGCGAGCCCCCGGGCTCCCCGCGGGGCCGCCTCAGCCGCCCCGCACCGCGGCCAGCAGGCGCTGGCGGGTCTCGCTGGAGAGCGGCTCGTTCCAGAGGTTGGCGCAGGCATCGCTGGCCATGTCGAGCTGGGCGAAGACCAACGCGCAGCGCTCGCAGAACAGGCCCGGCGGGAAATCGAACGGGCGCCCGTGATCGAGGGCGCTCTGCTTGGCCTCGAGCAGGTCCAGGCACACGCGGCGCTCGAAATTGGGCGGCGGCACGGGGCGCTTGGGCCGGCCCTCCCCCAGCGCGGCGGCCAGGCGCACGCGCGCGCGGTGCAGGCGCGACTTGACCGTGCCCAGCTCGAGGCCCAGGGCCTGGGCGATGGTCTCGAGGTCCAGGCCGAAGGTCTCCTTGAGCACCAGCGGCAAGCGGAAATCGTCCGGCAGGGCCTCGATGGCCGCCTCGAGGCGCGCGCGTTCCTCGCTGCGCTCCAAGGCCGCGCCGACGGCCTCCTGGCGCGGATCGACCAGCATGGGCTCGCCGAAGGTGCGCTCCGCCAGGGCCTCCAGGGACTCGAGCTCCCGCGGCTCGCCGGAGCGCTTGCGATGGAAGCGCGCGCACAGGCGGCTGGCGATGGTGAACAGCCAGGTGCCCGGATCGCTGTCGCCTCGGAAGCTGTCCCAATGCCGCAGGGCCTGCAGGAAGGTCTCCTGGACCAGGTCCTCGGCCTCCTGGCGCTCGCGGCAAAAGCGCCGCGCCAGCGCGTGCAGCCGGTCGCCGTAGCGCTCGATCAACAGCGCCACCGCCTCGGGGGCCGGGCGACCCAAGAGGTCCGCCGCGCCGGGGGATGCAGCTGAGCCCTCGTGCCCGTCCGGCAAACCGCAGCTGGCTTCCCCGTGGCTCACTCCGTGCTCACTCCAGGGCCGCGGCGGCGGCCGGGTCGAGCAGCAGCTGGAAATCCTTGTGCCCGGCCATCACCGACAGGGGCTGGCCCGCATCGAAATCCGGGCGCATGGCGCGCTCGATGGCGGCGGCCTTATCGGCGCCGAAGGCGTACACGCGCACGCGCTTGACGCCGCGCAGGGTCGAGAGGCCCAGGCCGATGGCCTCCTCGGCAAAGGCCGGGAAGCCGTGCTCCGCGGCCAGTTCTGCGCGCGACTCCGCGGAGAGCCGCACGCGGCGGGTGCGCGAGGTCGCTTCGCTGCCGGGCTCGTTGATCCCCAGGCGCCCGTTGGCGCCGAGCCCCACCAGCACCAGGTCGGGCACGAGGGCCTTGAGCTTGGCCTCGTACTCCTGGGCCAGGCCCTCGAGCTCGCCGGCCGGCGCGTCGCCGCGCAGGAAGTGCTGGTTCTCCGGCAGGGCGCCCCAGCGCGCGAACAGCCGGCTCTGGATCCAGTGGCGCAGGGACTGCGGGTTGTCCGGCGCCAGGCCGAGCTGTTCGGCCACCGTGAAGGTGCGCACGCCGGAGATCGGCAGGCCACCCTTCTCTTCGATGCCCGACATCTGCATCAGCTTGTCGTAGAAGCCCTCCAGGTGCCCGCCCGTGGTCAGCCCCAGGCAGGCATCGCCGCGCTGGTACTTCTTGGTGCGGATCCAGTTGGCCATCTCGCGGGCCGCGGATTCCATGGCCTCGGCGGGCGTGTCGAACACGAACGTCTTGAGCGGCAGGAATTCGATCTCGCGTTTCACGGGCGGCGGGGGGCGCTGGGGGTCGGGACTCTGACCCTACTCTAGCCCGCCGGCCCCTCGGGCCCGAGGTCCCGCCCGGGCCTCGCGCGAGCGCCGGGCGGCCGCCGCGGGCCCGGCGGCGGGCCCGGCGGCGGGCCCAGCGACGGCCCGGGCAGGCCTGCGGCACCCCGGTCGGAGGCGCAGGCGGATGCGCGCCGCTGCTGCGGGCAAGGCCGAGGCCCGCGGCACGCCGGCGGCGCGCCTCGGCGCGTGGCACACAGCCCGAACAGCCCACTCCGACCCAAAAGCCCACGTCGCCCCAAAAACCTCGCCCCGCCTGCGCCGCGGTCCGATCGGCCTGCGCCGCGGGGCGATCCGCGCTCAACGCCGCCCGGAGCGCTTGGCGGCGCGGGCCTTGGCGGCCTTTTGGGCCTTGGTCGGGGGCTTGGCCACGCCCGACGGGCGCCAGCTGGCCGGCGGGGACTCGCCCTTGAGCTCGTAGATGAAGCGCGACAGGCAGACCTCGGCACGCGCCCCGCCGCGCGGCCGCGTCGAGCAGGCCGAGAGCGTCAAGCGCTCGCGGGCGCGGGTCACGCCGACGTAGAACAGCCGCCGCTCCTCCTCCACGCCGCCCTCCTCGGCCACCGAGCGCGCGTGGGGCAGGATGCCCTCCTCGAGGCCGACCAGATACACCTGCCGGAACTCGAGGCCCTTGGCGGCGTGCAGCGTCATCAGGGTCACCACGTCGCGCCGGCGCGCCTCGGCCTGCTCCGGGTCCTCGCGGCCATCCTGCTCGCCGGCGCTCAAGGACAGCTCGTTCAGGAAGCGCGAGAGGTCGGGCTTCTTGACCCGCCGCAGGTGCCCGCGGGCCAATTCGATCACCTCCTCGACCGCTGCCCAGCGTTTGGTGCGCGTGGCCTCATCGGGATACAGGCGCTCGACCTCGCTGCGATAGCCGACGCGCTGGAGCAGCTCCTCGATCGCGCTGGGCAGGCTCGGCCCGCGCTCGGCGCCGTTCCATTCCGCGAGGGTCTCGAGCAGCGCGCGCCCGGCCTGGGCGGTGGTCTTGGTCAGCTCGGCCGTGAAGCGCTCGTCGGCGAGCGCCGCCGCGACCGAGATGCGCTCGCGCGCGGCCAGCTCGAGCAGCTTGTCGACGCTGCCCTTGCCGATGCCGCGCGGCGGGCAATTGAGGATCCGCAGCAGCGAGGGCTCGTCGTCGGGCTCGAGCGCCGCGCGCAGGTAGGCCAGCACGTCGCGCACCTCCTTGCGATCGAAGAACGACGGCCCGCCCACCAGCACGTAGGGGATGCCGCGCACGCGCAGCTGGGCCTCGATCGGCCGCGGCTGGGTGCCGGTGCGGAACAGGATCGCGAAATCGCCGAACAGCGCCGTGCGCTTCTCCACCTGGGCCTTGATCGCCAGGCAGATCTTGTCCGCTTCGGTGGTCTCGTCGGGCGCCAGCGAGAGCTCGACCGGCGCGCCCGCCGGCAGGGCCGCCCGCAGGGTCTTCTGGTGGCGCTGGGTGTTGTTGCGGATCACCGCGTTGGCGACCTTCAGGATCTCCGGCGTCGAGCGGTAGTTGGTCTCGAGCTTGATCACCCGCGCCCCGGGGAAATCCCGTTCGAAGCCCAGGATCTTCTCGACCTCGGCCCCGCGCCAGCCGTAGATCGACTGGTCGTCGTCGCCCACCGCACACAGGTTGCCGACCGGCGCGCGCGGCTCGGGCCGCGCCACGAGGCG
>JBIKLM010000067.1:0-13219 GCA_044359835.1 Planctomycetota bacterium | reverse complement strand
GCGGCGATGTCGCGCACGTCCACGTCCAGGTCGGCCGCGCGCTCGCGATCCGGGATCGCCACGAGCTCCGGCGCGTCCAGGCGCAGGGTGATGTCCGGGTCGGCGATGCCGCCCAGTTCCTTGGCGCGCCGCTCGAGCTCCCGGCCATAGGCCTCGAGGGCCTCGATATCGGGCCCCAGGATCGAGAAGTCGATCTCGAAGGGCCCGCCGCCGAAGTTGAAGCTCTGGGCGTTGCGCACCGAGCAGCGCAGGGCCGGCAGGCGCCGCAGCTCGGCCCGCAGGGCGCCCATGATGCGCCGTTGGCCCAGGGGATCCCGCCAGGCCGCGGCGGGATCGCCCTCGAGCAGGCAGCGCCACAGCCGTCCGAAGGTGAACACGCGCTGGTCGTGGGGCTCGAGCTCGACGTACAGCGAGCCCTGGTTGACCCGCCCGGAGAAGCCGCCCCCGGTGGTCGTCAACACGTGGGCCACGCCGGGATGGCGCCGGACGACCTCCTCGACCGCGCGCACCGCGCCGTCCATGGCCGACAGGTTGACCGCTTCGGGCCCGTTGATGTTGATCTCGAATTCGCCCTCGTCGACGCGCGTCGGCGTGTATTCCTGCGGCAGGGCGCGGTAGATCGGGCCCGTGGCCAGCACGGTGCCGATCGCCAGCAGCAGCACCAGGAAGCGCCAGCGCAGGGACAGGCGCAGGCTCCACAGGTAGGCGCGCTCGAGCAGGCCGTACAGCCCGCGCCGCGAGCCGGCGCTCCCGTGTCCGCCAGCGTGGCCGGTGTCCTTCGGCTGCTGCGCGGGCGCCGCGCGCACGCGCAGCAGCCGCGCGCTGAGCGTCGGGGTCCACACGAAGCTGACAAACATCGACACCAGCACCGCCGCCGCGCAGGTGATCCCGAACTGATACAGGAAGCGGCCGGAGATGCTCGACATGAACGAGACCGGCAGGAAGATCACCGCCAACGACAGCGTCGTGGCCAAGACCGCCAGGGCGATCTCCAGGGTGCCTTCCCGGGCGGCCTCGAAGGGCGGCCGGCGCTCCTCCTCGGCGAAGCGGAAGATGTTCTCGAGCACCACGATGGCGTCGTCGATGACCACGCCGACCATCAGCACCAGCGCCAGCATGGTCACGCCGTTCAGGGTGAAGCCCAGCGCGTCCATGACCGCGAAGCAGGCGATCGTCGAGGTCGGGATCGCCAGGGCGGCGATCAGGGTCGCGCGCCAGCTCTTCATGAAGGCCAGCACCACCAAGCTGGCCAGGATGCTGCCCAGCACCAAATGCAGCTCGATCTCGTGCAGCGCCGCGCGGATGTAGCGCGACTGGTCGCGGACCACCTCCAGCGACAGGTCGGAAGGCAGGGCCTGACGCAGCGCGGCCAGCCGCGTTTCGATGCCCTCGATCACCGCCACCGTGTTGGCTCCGGACTGGCGTCGGATCTCGAGCGTCACGCAGGGCTGGCCGTCGTAGCGCGCCAGCGAGCGCAGCTCCTTCTGGCCGTCTTCGATGCGCGCGACCTGCTCCAGGCGGATCGGCTCGCCGCCGCGCTGGGCCAGCACCAGCCGGCCGAAGTCCTCCGGCGCCTGGACGCGCCCCAGGGTGCGCACCACGCGCTCGTTTTCGCGCGAGGTCAGGTTGCCGCCGGGCACCTCGGCGTTCTGGTTCTGGATCGCCGTGCGCACGGCCTGCACGGGGATGCCCTGGCCCGCCAGGCGCGCCGCGTCCAGCTCGATGCGGATGGCGCGCTCGGCGCCCCCGACCAGCAGGACCTCGCCGACGCCCAGGGAGCGCTCCAGCATGGGCTTGAGCTGCTTGTCGGCGATCTCGGTCAGCTCGCGCAGGGGGCGCTCTCCGAACAGCGCCAGGGTGATCACCGGCGACTGGTCGTTGTCGAACTTGGCGATGATCGGCGGCTCGGCCTCCGGCGGCAGGTCGCGCAGCACGCTGGCCACGCGATCGCGCACGTCCTGGGCGGCGCTGTCGATGTCGCGGCTCAGGGCGAAGGTCACCAGCACCGTCGAGCGGCCCTCGAAGGAGATCGAGCGCAGCTGGTCGATGCCCTCGATGGTGTTGACGGCCTCTTCGATGCGCTGGCTGATCAGGGTCTCGACCTCTTCGGTCGATCCGCCCGGCAGGGTCGTGCGCACCGAGACGGTCGGCAGGTCCACCGAGGGAAACCGATCGACCGGCAGGCGCAGGAAGCTCGAGATTCCCACCACCACCAGCGCCGCGATCAGCATCGAGGCGAACACGGGGCGGCGGATGAACAGGTCGATGAAGCCCTGCATCGTGGAGCTCGGCTCAGGAGCCCGGGGAGCGGTCGGCCGCGGCGTCGCTCGCGGCGGGCGCTTCGATCAGCGGCGTGCCCACGCCGAGGCCGCCCGGGGACAGCACCAGCCGCTCGCCTTCCTCGAGGCCGGCCAAGACCTCGACCTGTCGGGCTCCGCTCGGGGTCGTGCGCTCGCGCCCCAGGCTCGGCCGCCGCTCGACTGCACGGCCGTCCTCGATCGCGAACGCGCGCACCGTGCCCGCGAAGCGCACCAGGGCCTCCTCGGGCACCCACAGGGCGCGGTGCTGTGGATCGAATTCGATCGCGGCGCGCACGAACGAGCCCGGGCGCAGCGCGCCGCTTGGGTTCTCGAGTTCGAGCTCGGCCCACAGGGTGCGGCTGGCCCCGTCCAGGGCCGGAGCGAGGCGCAGCAGGCTGCCGGAGAGGCTCAGCTCCCGCACGCTGTCGAGGGTCAGGTCCACGCGCTGGCCGATCGCCACGCGGCCGGCATCCTGCTCGGGGATCACCAGGCGCACGCGCAGGGGATCGAAGCGCACCAGCTCGAGCAGCAGCGCGCCCACGGACAGGATCTCGCCCAGCCCGGCGCGGCGCTCGGCCACGGCCCCGTCGAAAGGCGCCACGACCCGCGCCCGCCGCTGGCTTTCGAGGGCCAGCTCCAGGGCCACCTGCTGCTCGGCCAACCGCGCGCGGCGCACCGCCACCGTGTCCCGCGCCGCGCGCAGCCGGCTGGCCGCCGTCTCTTCGCGCAGCAGGGCCGCGTCCAGGTCGCCCGCGGACGTGATGCCATCCGAGCGCAGGGCCTCGGCGCGCTGGCGATCGAGCTCGGCCTGCCGGAATCCGGCCAGGGCCTCGCGCACGATCGGGGTCTCGTCGACCTTGAACCCCTCGACGGCCGTCGCCTCCCCGCCCGTCTCGGGCGCCTGATCGAGGCCCAGCTCGGCCCGCAGGGCCAGCAGGGCCGCCCGGGCCTGCTCGACCCGCAGCCCGTACTCCACCGGGTCGATCTCGACCAACAGCTGCCCGGCCGCGACCCGCTGGCCGCGCTCCACATGCCAGGCCACCAGTTGCCCCGGCACCTGTGCGGCCAGGAGCGCCGATTCGCTGGGCAGGGCCTCCCCGTTGACAGCCAGCCGCCGCGGCCAGACCGCAGCCTCGACCGGCGCCGTGCGCACCTCCCGGGGCGGCCCAACCGGCTGACCCGCGGCTTGCCCAGGGGCTGAGCCCCCGACCTGCCCCGGCCGGGGGCTGGGCGCGCACCCGAGGGCCAGACCGAGCAGGGCCCAGGGGCCTATGGGCAGGAGCGCGCGTCCGATCGCCATGGGCGGATCCTAGGTCAGACCCGGGGCCATGCGCCTCCCCCTTTTCGACTCCCGCCGCCGCCCCCTCCGAGCCCCCGGCCTGCCCTGCCAATCCCTATCTCAGGTCCCGAGCCGACTTCAGAACCAGGGGCCACTGCCCCGACCAACCGCACCCGAGCCCAAAGGGCCCCTCGGCCGCAGGCGCGCTGGGAACCGGAGGGCAGCCGGGTCGCGCCCCGCCCAGGGTCGACCGCAGCCGACCGCCCGAAAATGGAGGGGCCCGGTCCTGGTGCCGCAAGCAGGGTGCCGAGGAATGGCCTCGATCCCTTCGCGAGTCGTGCCGTCCGATGCCCAGCGGGTCTCCCGCCACAGCGTTGGCGCCCCCGGTCCAGGGCCTGAGAAGCCCCGAAAACGAAAGCGGCTTCCCATTGATTCCAAGCGTCGCTTCCTTTGTCCAAACGGGGGGGAGGTGTAGACGGCGTCGCCGAGCTGAGACCGCCCAATCTACGACTCCAACGCCCTAGGAGTTTTCCCTTGATGGGCACCAACATGACGCGCGAGTGCCGGGCCTGGAACGGCTTCTATTCGGTCGTCTGGTCGGACTTCCCCGAGGTGAGCGGCTTGCTCGAGCAGATCATTGCGCATGCAGCGGCCCTGGAGCCGATTTTCGCCGAGCGCCTCAGGGCGCTGCCCTATCTGCCCCGGGATCGCGACCCAAGCCAGGCGCCGTGGGAGGGTGTTGGTCGCGCGCAAAAGAACCCGGGATCGCCAGCGATGGGAACTGCCGGCCCGGCCCAGGCATAACAAGCGCGCCCCGTTCAGTTCTCGTGCAGCAGCGTGTGCAGGCGCAGGATCGCGGCGCGGTCGTGGTCGAGCTCGAGGGCCGGGAAGGCGGCAGCGAATTCGAGCCAGCGGTGGTGCAGCCAGGGGGGCTGCAGGTTGAGGTCCCGTTTGGGCTCGGCGGCGCGGCAGGCGAAGGTCCACTCGACCACGCGCTCGTCGCCCAGGGTGAAGGACGGGGCCAGGTTCAGGTCGATCAGGTCGGTGGGCACGAGGCCCTCGATCTCGGCCAGGACTTCGCGGCGCACGGCGCCTTCGAGCTGCTCGCCCAGGCCCAATGTGCCTTGCAGAGGCGTCCAAAAACTGTCGTGGTCGGGGCCGCGTCGCAGCAGCAGGTAATCGGGGCGCGCGTCGCGATAGCCGAACACGAACACCCGCACGCGATGGATCAGGGCGCCCGGGCCGGGCTCGTCCGCGGGGCCGTCTTTTCCGGGGCTTCGATGGGGGTCGAACATGGCGCGGGCGATCAGCCGCCGTTCCGCCGGGAAGCCGGCGGGCGGCTCGGAGCGGTCGCGCCCGGGGGGCCGAAAGTTTTGCTGCCCGCGGGCGCGCTCGGCGGCCGAGCTTCGGTATCGGCGTTCCCGGGCGGCGCTTGAATCCCGCCGGCCAGCAGCGGCGCCCGCAGGCGTGGATCGGCGGCCAGCTGGGCCGCCAGGGCGGCGCGGGCCTCAGCGGGCAGCTCGGCGGCTTGCCGGCGCTGGGCCCACAGGTCGAGCCAATCGAGGCCCACCAGGGCCGACATGCCCGCGGCGGGGTCGAGCTCGACGGCCAGCAGCAGCTCGCGGGCCTCGGCGGGTTCGAGGCCCACCAGGATGCCCAGTTCGTCGACCAGGGCTTCGGAAGGGCGCTCGCGCGCGTGCAGCCGCAGAGCGGCCCACAGCGAGCAGAGCTCGCGCTGCCAAAGCCGTTCAAGGGCCGCATCCACCTGGGGGCCCAGGGCCGCGCCCTCCGCGAACAGGCCGCGCTCGCGCGCCCAGCCGGCCAGCAGCCAGCCGGCGCCGCGCGCGCCGATCGGGTCGGGCCAGCCGCGCAGCTGGCGGGCGGGTGTGCCGGCCGCCAGGGCTTCGAGGCACAAGCCGCCCGGCCAGAGTTCGAGCAGCAGCGCGGCGCTGAGGCCGGCCGGGCCGAGCTCGTGCAGGCGCGCGCGGCGCCGCGCCTCGCTCCAGGCCGGGTCCGGCCGCCGGAGCTCGCCCACCAGCCCGCCGCCGCGGGGCCACAGGTGCAGGGCGCGCGCCCCGGGCTCGCTGGCCACCAGCTCGGCGCCGAGCAAGCGCGGCACGGGCCAATCGGCGAGGCCCAGCGACGCCAAGGCGCCCGGCAGCGCGGCCAGCAAGCGGCCCGTGCGCTCGGCGTCCGGCGGCGCGGGCGGCCCGGGCTCCGGCAGGGCCGCCAAGCGCTCGCGCACGGCCAGCAGCTCGCGCTCGAGGCGCAGTTCGATGCTCTCGAGGCTGGCCCGGCTGCCGGTCGCCGCGCGGAGCCAGGCGGTGAAGCGATCCGTGCCCAGGCTGCGGCGGATCGAGTTCGGCACCATGTCCTGCTCCAGGTGCCGCTCGAAGTCCCGCACGGCCGCTTCGGCCGCCGCCAGCACCTCGCGCAGCGCGGCCCGCAGCTCCGGGCTCTGGCTTTCATCGAGCAGCTCCGCCGGCAGCCGCCGGGCGCGCTCCGCCAAGCGCTGGGCCCGCGCCCGGCTGCTCGGCAGCAGCTCGGCGGGCGCCTCGCGCAGAGCCGCGCGGGCCTCGGCGACCAGCTCGGGCAAAAGCTTCGCGCGTTTGAGCCAGGCCACCAACGCGGGGCCCTGTGGCTCCGCGGGCAGCTCGAGCAGCGCGGCTTCGAGGCGCGCGAGCCAATAGCGCGGGTCCCGCGACCAGGGGGCCAAGGCGCACCAGCAGCGCCAAGCGGTCGCGCAGGCCAGGGCCGCGGCGTGCTCGAAGCGCTGGCGCGGCGGCAGGAACTCGGGCGGCAGCAGCGTCAGGCTGCGCTCCACCTGGCGCACGTCGGCTTCGAAGATCGCCACCGAGCGGCCCGCGCGCAGCCCCGCCGCGGAGTCCAGCCCGGGCCGGCCGGCCCAGCGCGCCCACCAGGGTTCGGCGCTTTCGATGGCCTGGGTCAGGCGCTGCTGGGCGCGCCGCAGGCTGTGGATCGGGCCCGGGAGCTCGGGCGCCGGTTCCGCGGGCGGGGCCTCCGGGTCTCCGGGGGCCTGGCCTGCCGCGCCGTCTCCGGGAGCGGGCTGGCCCGCTGCGCTCGGGGGCGGCCCGGCGGGCGCTGGCGCTTCGCGCGCCGGCGGCGTGGGCGGCTGCGCAGGCGGCTGCGTAGGCGGCTGCGTGGGCGGCTGCTGGCCACGCTGGCCGAGGGCCCCTGGCGCGGGCAGCAGGGCCAGGCAGAGGAGAGCGGCGGACCGGGCGAACACCGGGGGCGATCCTAACCGCATGCGCGCGCTGGGCGCCGCCGTAGGCTGCGCCCGCCGGCGCCCCCGACCGGCGCCCCCGACCCGCTCCTCCCGCGACCCGTGACCGACCGACTCGACCGGATCTTGGCCCGCCTGGACCTGCTGATCGATTGGGAGCGGCGCGACCGCTCCGCCGGCATGCGCGTCGATCGCGGGCCGATGCTGGCCCTGATGGCGGCCTTGGGCGAGCCCCAGCGCGCCCTGACCAGCGTGCACGTCACCGGCAGCAAGGGCAAGGGCTCCGTGGCCGCGCTGGTCGAGCAGGGCGCCCTGGCCGCCGGCCTGCGCACGGGTCTCTACACCTCGCCGCACGTGGAGACGATCGAGGAGCGCCTGCGGCTGTGCGGCGAGCCGGTCGGGCGCGAGCCCCTGGCGGCCGCGCTCGAGCGCGCCCTGCGCGCCAAAGAGGACTGCCTCGATCCGCGCGCGGCGCGGGCCTCCTGGTTCGACGTGCTGACCGCCGCCGCTTTCGTGGCCCTGCGCGACGCCGGCGTGGACCTGGCCGCCATCGAGGTCGGCCTGGGCGGGCGGCTCGATTCGACCAACGTGCTGCGGCCGGGCGTGTGCGTGATCACGACCATCGAGCTCGAGCACACCGCCGTGCTGGGTCCCACGCGCGAGCGCATCGCCGCCGAGAAGGCCGGCATCCTGTGGCCGGGCTGCGAGCTGATCACGGGCCTCGCTCCGGCCGACCCGGCCGGCGCGGTGATCGCCGACCGCGCGCGCGCCCTGGGCGTGCCGGTGGAGCACCTGCCCCCGGCGCCGGGCGAGCCCCTGCTGGCCCAGAATCGCCGTTTGGCGGGCGCCGCCCTCGCGGCCCTCGGCCGGCGCGGGCTGCGGGACGCCGGCGGAGCGCCCCTTGGAGCCGCATGGGTCCAGGACGCCCACCCGCGCTTGCCCGGGCGCCTCGAACGTTTTTCCGTGGGCGGCATCCCGCTGGTGCTCGACGGGGCCCACACGCCGGGGTCCCTGGGGGCGGTGCTGGCCGAGCTCGGCCGCGATCCGGGCCTGCCCGGACGGCCCTGCGTGGTTTTCGGGGCCGGGCGGGACAAGGATCACCGCGCGCTCTTCAGCCTGCTGCGCGGCGCCGCCGAAAGGGTCTTTTGTTCATCCGTGGGGCAGGGCCTGGCCTCCCCCTCGACCGAGCTGGCCTCAAAGGCGGCGGAGGTCGGCCTGGACACGGAAACCGTGTCCGACCCCCGGGTGGCGATCCAACGGGCGCTCGCCGCGGCCTCCGGCCGCTGGGTGCTCGTCACCGGCTCTCTGCACCTGGTCGGCGCTGTGCGCCGCCACCTCCGCACCCTCGATCCCTAGACGGTCGCCCCCCCCGGGGAGCCGCGCCCGTCGCCCCTGGCCATGCTGACGATCGTCTCCGATCTGATCCTGACGGACAGCTTCCTCATCAAGGGCCAGATCGAGAACAAGTACGCCCGCCTCAGCCAGATGCTGGACGAGTACCGGCGCTACTTCATCAAGATGCGCGACGCGACGCTGATCGACCTCAACAGCCGCGACCGCATCCAGACCCCGCTGGTGCACATCAACCTGGACGAGATCCTGGTGGCCCACGAGTTCCTCGACTCGACCACCGACCCGACCATCGCGCGGCTGGCCAACGAGCAACCCCACCGCTTGAACCGCGTGCGCGTCTTCTACACCGGCAACCTGAACGTCGAGGTCGCCGGCAACGTGCGGCCCGGCTCCTACGAGATCGACGACCAGGCCACCAAGCGCTTCTTCGTGATGACCAATCCCGAGGTGCGCGGCATGAACCTGAACGGCGATCGCGACCTGGAGAGCCTCGGGAAGCTCGATTGGGTGATCCTCAACAAGCGCCGGCTCAGCTACATCTACGACTTCTCGAGCTGAGGCGGCCGGACTGGCTGGGATCGCAGAACGGGATCGGGCCCCCGGCGGCCGAGGGCGCCGCGGCGCTGTCAGCGGCCTTCCGCTGTCCGCCCGGCGGCCAGGGTTTCGGCGTAGAAGCGACCCAGGTTGGCCGCGAGCTCCTCGAGGCAGCTCTGCTTCACGTACATCATGTGGCCGGCGGCGTAGCGGCTGTGGCTGATGTTGGCGGCCAGCTCGGGCGGCAGATTGAGGTGGTCGAAGGTGTATTCGGTGGCGAAGTAGGGCGTGGCCAGGTCGTGTAGGCCGCTGGCCACGTGGACCTTGAGGCTGCGGTTGCGCGAGAGGGCCGCGCGCAGGGGCTCGGCGGCGTTCAGGTACACGTTCTGGCTGCCGCGGTAGCTCCAGGGCTGCACCCGCGAGGTCAGGATCTCGTAGGGTAGGTCGCTCTCGAAGCCCAGCTCGCGGCGTACGTAATCGTTCATGGCCATCGCATAGGGGCCATAGATCGCCGCGTAGGAGGGATCGTATTCGTAGTTTTCGCCGGCGCTGTCGCGGTCGCTGCCCAGATAGCGGCCATCCAGCCGGCCGATGGTCAGGCCCTCGTCGCGCCGCAGCTCCTTGACGAAGCGCTGGATCGAGATGCGCAGGTTGCTGGACAGCACGTAGTCGGCGGATAGGCCGGTGTAGCGCGAGAGCTTGCTCGCCAGGGCGGCGCGCTGCTCCGGCGGCAGCCGGTCGCCGCGCATCAGCCCCAGGCTGTATTCGCCGCGCGCGAATTCCTCGACTTCGCGCAGGGTCGCGGGCAGGTCCGCGGCCAGCGCCGGATCCAGGCGCCCGTGGAAGGCCGCCAGGGCGGCGTAGGTCGGCAGGAACAGGGCGTAGGGCAGGTCGTTGCCCGAATCGAAGCGCGCGGTCTGGAAGTTGAGGATCGAGGAGACCAGCACCAGGCCGCTCGGGTAGATGCCGTAGCGCTCCTGCAGATGGTTGCAGAGCAGGGCGGCGCGGGTGGTGCCGTAGCTCTCGCCCGCCAGGAACAGCGGCGAGCTCCAGCGCTGCTGGCGCGTCAGGAACAGGCGCACGAACTGGCCGACGGCGTTGATGTCCTCGTCGACGCCGTGGAATTCGCTCGCATCGACGCCCTTTTCGGCCCGCGAGAAGCCGGTCGTGACCGGATCGACGAAGACCACGTCGCTGTGGGCCAGCAGCGTGTGCGGATTCGGCACCAGCGGATAGGGGCGGCGCAGCTCGAAGCCCTCTTGCCCCAGGTCGATGCGCCGCGGGCCGAAGATGCCCAGGTGCAGCCAGACCGAGGAGGACCCCGGACCGCCGTTGAAGCTGACCGTCAGCGGGCGTTCGGGCCCGTGGCCCTTCAGCCGGTAATAAACGAAAAATACCCGGGCGCGCGGCTCGCCCGTTTCGGTCGAAAGCGGCAGGGTGCCGGTCAGGGTTTCGTACTGGAGCGTGCCGGAGGGCGTTTCGACCTGGGCGCTGCGCAGCACCGGGGCCGGCTCCTCGGTGGTCTTAGCGGGCTTGTCGGCCGCCGCGGGCGCCGGCGGCGCGTCGGCCTGCGCGGCGCTCGCCCGGGCCGGGCCGGGGGCCAGCAGGAGGAACAGGCTCAGCAGGGCCGCGGGCGCTGACGGCGATCGGATCGGCATGGGGCGGGGGGGCATGGGACCAGCGTGAGGCTAAACCGCGTTCGGCGCGGGCCAGCGCTTTGTATGGGTTGTGTAAGCGGGGCGGACTGGGCGCAGGATGGCGAGGTGGGGCCGCGGACCGAAATCCTGGGCTGCCACGGGCTTGCGGCGCAGGGTCGGCCCCGGCGCCGGCCCGCGGTTGGCGTCGTCCGGCCGACGGGCTTCCCCAGCAGGCCCCCGAGCGTCCTACTCTCGGCGCTCTCGCCCGCTTTCCCTGGACCCGAGCCTTGCATGCACGGCCAAGACCCTCGCCTCCTCGCTTCCGACGGCGCACGTTCCGGCCGCGTTTCGCCCGCGGCCGCCTGGCTGCTGCTGATCCCGCTGGCCCTGGGCTGGCTGGTGTTCTTCAGCGATTCGCAGCGGCCTGCCGCTCCGCCGGACTCCGCGGCGCCGCAGCCCGCGGGGCCGGCCGCGCCTTCCGCCTCGCCAGCCGACGGCGAGCCAACGGCCCCCGTGGCCGCGGCGCAGGCGGGACCCGCGGCCGGCGCCGAGAGCCTCGCGAGCGATCCGCGCGCGGCTGCGAGCGTTCCCGAGCAGCGCCGCTCGGCCGAGCCCGCCGCGCCCCCGCCCGGCCAGCTGCGGGTGTGCTCCGCGGACGGCAGGCCCCTCGCCGGGGCGCTGCTCAGCTGGGATGCGCTCACGGCCGACGATCTGCCGCGCGCCTGGACCGAAATCGCGCTGCTCGAGCGCTTCGGCGCAGCGGGGCGCGAGCAGAGCCTGGTCAAGGCCCGGCAGCTCGATGGGAGCGACGCAGACGGCCTCGCGCCGGACCGCTCCGGACAGGCGCCGTTCGGCCTCCTGTGGGTCACCCATGCCGAGCATCTGCCGCGGCTGGCCATCAAGCCCGGCGCCGGGGAGCCGGGTGCCTGGGCCGGGGCGGAGCTGCGCCTCGAGCCCGGCCGGGGTGGTCTGGCCCGCGTGCGCCTGCCGGCCGGTGCGGACCGCGCCGCCTTCTCCGTCGTGCAGCTGGCCCTGCCGCTTGCGGCCGAGGGCGGCTTCAACGCGCCCGAGCGCACCGCGCGCCACGCTTTGGTGCGCCGCCATGGGCTCCTGGACGACGGCTCCTGCCGCCTGCACGCCTTCGGCGGTCCCCAACTGGTGGCGCTCATGGAGGGCGAGCGCAGCGTGGCGCTGTGCGCTCTCGACGGCGACGGCGACGTGGAGCTGCAGCCGGCGGCGCCGCTGCGCCTCGATCTGCGCCTGGCGGCGGAGCCCGGCAGCCTGCCGGCGGAGCTGTCCGTGCGGCTCTTGGCCGCGGGGCCTGCGGGGCCCTGGCTGCCGCTCGAATCGGCGCGCCTCGATGCCGAGGGCCGCGCCAGCGTCGAGCGCCCCTGGCCCGCGGGCGCGACGCGCCTGCGCGCCGAACTCTTGGCCGAGCGCCTGTTCGCCGCGCCCCTCGAGCGCGCCGTCCCCGGGCCCGGCGCACGCCTCGAATTGGCGTTCGAGGCCCGCGCCGCCATCGCCCAGAACGTGCAGGCCTACGTTCGAGAAGGCGGCGAGCGCCGCGCCGTGCCGAACGCCCAGGTGACCTGGTCGCGGCTCGAGCCGCCCGAGGTCCTGTTCAGCTTCCCGACCCTCGAAGACGGCCAGGCGCGCTTCGAGCATCTGCCGATCGGCGAGCCGCTGAGCCTCGAGATCGCCGCCGAGGGCTTCGCCCGGGTGCTCCTGACGCCGCTGACCCTGCAGGCGGATCAACACGACCTGCGGCGTTCCCTGGCCCTGTCCCGCTCCGGCAGCCTGCGCGTGCGCGCCACCCGCGACGGCCAGCCCGCCCCGATCGCGCGCTACGCGGTCTGGCTGCGCCAAGCGCCGCGCTCGCCCCTGCGCTTCGACGCCGTGCCGGATGCCGAGGGCTGGAGCTTGATCGAAGGCGTGCCCCAGGGGGAGGGCCGCATCGTGGCCATGGAAGGCGACCTCTCGGTCAGTCTGCCCGCGGGCTACCAGCTCGATTCGGCGGACCTGCCGCTCGAGGTCGAGGTGCCCCTGGGCGAGGCCCTGACCGGCCGCGGCGTGGTCTATTCGGCCCTGACCGGCGAGCCGCTCGCCGGGGTGCAGGTGGCCAAGCTGCAGGCCGAGACCAATTCGGACCAGGCCGCCGAGATCGACCCGCCCGTGCGCACCGATGCCGAGGGCCGTTTCGAGCTGGGTCCGACCTTCGGCAAGACGGCCGCGGCGCGCTTCTCGATCCCCGGTTACCAGTCGATCCAATGGACCGCCTACCTGGACCCGCGCGGTTTCCATGATTTCGGCGAGGTCTATCTGCGGCAGGTGCGGCGCGTCGAGCTGCGCCTGTTCGGCGCCGAAAGCGGCGCTTATCAGGGCTATGACCTCGGTTTGGTGCGCCCCGACCAGGGCGATTACCACTGGACGGGCTTCTCGCCCGAGGGCCTGGCCAGCGTGCCCCTGCGCCAGGCGGCGGCCGAATTCATGCTTTTCGCCCCGGACGATTCGCGGGACTACGCCGTTTCGACCGTGCGCGGCGGCGACCAGCGGGTCGAGCTGGAGGAGCGCCCCGGGGAGCCGCTGACGGTGGAATTCGTGGACGCTTCCGGCGAGCCCGTGGAGGCCACGGGCGTGCTCGGCACCGGCTTTTTCACCGGCGGCTACAGCTGGATGCGTTCGCTCGGGATCACCAAGCCGACCTCCACGGTGCGCTTCCGCCAGCCCCCGCGCGGCACCGACTACCTGCTGCAGCTCAGCAACGGCCCCCTGGCCGGCAGCGTTTCGCTGCGCTCCGCCGACGGACCGGCCAGCGCGCGCATCGTCCTGGCCAAGGAACCGCCGCGGCTGCTCCTGCTCGACGGCCAGCGCG
>JBIKLM010000432.1:0-3742 GCA_044359835.1 Planctomycetota bacterium | reverse complement strand
CGTCGGCTCCGACCTTGACGCCGGGTCGGATGCGCTCCTGCAGGGCGCGCACGAACACGAACAGGATGATCTCGAGGTCGCAGGAGGAATTCAGGCGCGTGCCGCTGCTGTGGAAGTGCTCGCGCTTGAGCTGCATGAAGTTGGTCACGTTCCCGTTGTGGGCCATGGCCACCCCGACCGGGAAGTTGACGTGGAACGGCTGGGCGTCCTCGACGCGGTTGGCGCCCACGGTGGGGTAGCGCACGTGGCCGATCCCGAGCGGGCCGCGCAGCTCCTGCATGTCGCGCTCGTCGAATACGTCGCGCACCAAGCCGAAGCCCTTCTTGGCGTGGAAGGTGTCGGTGAAGGTCGTGATGCCAGCCGCGTCCTGGCCGCGGTGCTGGATGGCGAGCAGGCCTTCGTAGATCTCCGCCGAGACGTCGACGCCTTCGGGCCCGTAGATGCCGATGAATCCGCACATGGGGTCGGTGGATGGCGCGGGCCCGGGCTCGGCCGGGGGATCCGGCCGCCCGCGGGGGGAGCGCCAAGCTGGACAGAATACTCCAAACGCACCCCGGACCGGCCGAGCCGCCCTGTGGACGGGCCGGCTGTCCGGTTCCCGGCGCCAGTTCCCGGGCCGCTGCAAGGGCTGGATGCTCGGCAAGCGGGGCCGCGCTGGCGCCCATGGAGGGCCGCCGCCCAGGCCCCGGCCACAGCCGGCCCAGCCCTCTGCGGGAGCGAAGGGGCGGCAGAGCTGCGCTCGACGCGCTGTTCCCTGTGCGACCGGGTGCTGGTCCTCGGGCCGGGAGCTTGGGGATCCAGTAGACTGCAGCGATCGTCGGAGGAGCCGTCGAAGCCCCCATGGTCTGCGAGCAAGCGAACGCCCCCCGTGACCTGTCCCCGGCCCGCGCGGGGGCCGGCGGCGGGCGCAGCGCAGGCTCATCGGTGGCCATGAAGCGCCTGCAGGCCGCGGACGCCCGGCTCGGGCCCCTGGCCTGCTGGCTCCTGCGCCCCCTCGCGGGTTTGCTGCGCCGCACCCCCGCCGAGCTGGTCGGGTCCCCCCAGCGCATCCTGCTGATCAAATTCTGGGGCATCGGCTCGATGCAGTTGCTGACGCCGTCGGTGCGCTGCCTCCGCGAGCGCCACCCCGGTGCGCGCCTCGAGTTGCTGACCCTGCGCCCGAACGCGCCGTTCGCCCACGGGCTGGGAGTCTTCGACGAGGTCCACACCCTCGATCTCGAGCGCGCCGGCTGGCTGAGCCTGTTCGGTCGCATCCTGGGCCTGTGCCGCAGCCTGCGGAAGGCCCGTTTCCAGGTCGCCTACGACTTCGAGTTCTTCACGCGCTTCTCGGCCCTGGTCACCCTGCTCAGCGGGGCCCCGCAATCCCACGGCTTCGACGCCCCCAGCGTCTGGCGCGGCGGCTTCCACAGCGTGCGCGTGCCCTTCAATCGCTACTGGCACGTGGCGCGCAATTTCCGCAACCTGGCCGGCGGCGAAAACGGCGAGGAGATCGAGCCGAAGGACCTTTCGCCCTTCAAGATCGCGGAGGTGCACCGCCGGGAGCTCGAGGACAAGCTGCTGTCCATGGGCTTCTCCGGGGATGGCCCCCTGGTGGTCTTCAACCCCAACGCCGGCAGCCTGTCCCTCGAGCGCCGCTGGCCGCCGACCCAATTCGCCCAGCTCGGCACGCGCCTGGCGATCGAGCGCGGGGCGCGCCTGGCCCTGGTGGGAGCGCCTTCGGAGCGGACCTGGACCGGCGAAGTGGCGGCCAAACTGGCCACCCTGCCCTCGAATCGGGTGGTGAACCTGGCCGGCGAGCTCTCGATCGGCGGCCTGCACGCCCTGCTCGAAATGGCCGACCTGTTCGTGACCAACGATTCCGGGCCGATGCACCTGGCTGCGGCGCTCGGCACTCCGACCCTGGGCTTGTTCGGCCCCGAGACTCCGCTGATGTACGGGCCCCTGGGCGAGCGCGCCGAAGGGCTCTATCGGCCGCCGGCGTGCAGCCCGTGCATCAACGTGCACGACAACAAGGTGGCCTCCTGCGTGCGCGGCCGGCCCGAGTGCCTGACCAACCTGACGGTCGAGCACGTCTTCGAGCGCGCCAGCCTGCGCCTCGAACGGGGCACATTGCCCTCCTGGCTGCCGCGCTTGCGCCTGCGCGCCGTGCCGGCCGAAGAGGGTCCCGCCGGCCAGACCTCCGGATCCGCGCAGGGGGCCTCGCGATGAAGGTCCTGCTGCTCAATCCTCCCGGTCGCCGCATCTACATCCGGGACTACTTCTGCTCGAAAACCACCAAGTCCAACTACCTGTTCCATCCGGTCGACCTGGTCACGCTCTCGGGGACCGTCGCGAGCGAACACGAGACCGAGGTGCTCGACTGCATGGCGGAGCGCCTCGACGAAGCGGCCGCCGCGGCGCGCATCGCCGCTTTGGCGCCGCAGGTGATCGTTTCCCTGGTAGGCTCGGTTTCCTGGGACGAGGACCGCCGCTTCCTGGCCGCACAGGCCGCCGCTGGCCGGCGCGTGATCGCCATCGGCGACGTGCTCCATGAAGACTCGTTGAAGCGGCTCGAGCAGGAACCCTGGCTCGAGGCGTCCCTGCACGTCTTCGCCAACGCGGACATCCTGCATTACCTGCGCGGCGACCGCGAGCGCATCGAAGACATGACCGTGCGCGACGGCGACGGGCGCCCCCAGCGACTCCTGGCCGTGGAGCGAAAACAGCGCAAGGGCGGCTTCCGCGTGCCGCGCCCGCGCCACGAGCTGTTCCCCAGGCAGGGCTACCATTTCTCCTTCGCCCGCACCCAGCGCTTCGCCACGGTGCTCACCGACTACGGCTGCCCCTACCCTTGCACCTTCTGCGTGATCGGGACGCTGGGCTTCCAGACCCGACCGGTGGCCGATGTGCTCGAAGAGCTGGACGCCCTGCGGGCCGACGGGATCCGCGAGCTGTTCTTCATGGACCAGACCTTCGGCGTGCAGCGCGCGCGCGCGCTGGAGCTGTGCGCGGCCATGGCCGAGCGCGGGGACCTCTCGTTCACGGCCTTCACGCGCCCGGACGTCGCGGACGACCAGATGCTGGCCGCCATGCGGGCGGCCGGCTGCCATACGGTGATCCTGGGGGTCGAATCGGCTGACGACGCGCTGCTGGCGGCCTACAAGAAGGGCTACAAGAGCTCGGTGATCGCCCAGGCTTTCGAGCGCGCCAAGCGCCACGGCCTGCGCACGGTCGGGACCTTCATCATCGGCCTGCCGCAGGAGACCGAAGCCTCCCTCGAGCGCACCCTCGACCTGGCCGTGGCCCTGGAGATGGACTTCATGTCGCTCAACATGGCCGTGCCGCGCTTCGGGACTCCGTTTCGGGCCGAGGCCTTGGCGCTGGGCCTGGCGGAACGCGAGGACCTGGTCATGGACCAGGGCGGCGAAAGCGCCTTCTTGCCCACACAAACCCTGGATCGCGGGCGCATGCTGGCCCTCAAGAAGCGCATGGTCCGGCGCTTCTACCTGCGGCCGAGTTTCTTGTGGAAGCGCCTGACCGGCACCCGCAGCTGGTGGGAACTGTCGGCGCAGGTCAAGGAAGGCCTGGCCTTGCTGCGCCGCAACGTCTGACAGGCTCAGAAAGAATCGACTCGGGCTGCGCCCGAGCCATCGGACCAGCCTGCCGGTATGCCTTCGGGCCGCCATCCGATGGCCAGAGAGGCATCCCTTCCGGCTGCAGGGGCGGCTCGGGCGTGGGCTTCCCAGGCTGCTTGGATCTTCAG
>JBIKLM010000431.1:0-3747 GCA_044359835.1 Planctomycetota bacterium | reverse complement strand
GTCAGAAGCAGGCCCTGGGCAAAGACATCGACGCCCGCGAGGGACGGATTGGGGGGCACCGCCAGGGAGAACTTGGCCCCGGTCGAAGCGCCGCCCAGATAGATGGCCGGACCCTGAGTCAGGAAAGGATTGGGCGCTGTCGCTGCGATCAGGAGTTCCCCGTCGGCGCTGGGAGAACCGAGCCCGAGGCCAGGCAGCACCAAGCCACCGGGGAACCCTGGGGCAGCCTGGTTCGCCAGATACAGGTACGCCAGCCCCGGCAACGGATTGGGGACCGTCGGGTTGCGCAAACTCAACTGGAAGCTGAAGCCGATCAGCGGCACACCCGCGGTCAGCTCGAGGCTGCCGGCGGGGTTGACGCCGCTGCCGTAGGGGGTGACCTGCCCGGGAGCAAGAGGCGCGAAACCACAGACGGCGACGACCAGGGCGACGATCCGAGCGAGATGGAGGCGGAGGAACATGGAGAGGACTAGACGAGGACGAAAGGAAGGGCCAGCGGCCCGCGCAAGGCCTCGGTCCCCATGATCCTAGATGTTCACCTGGGCCTCAGGAAGGGTCCCTGCCCTCGAGCGCTCGAACCCTCGGGCCGCATCCCGTTTGGCTCCTCAGCACGCCTTGCCTGCCTCGCGGCGGCTCCGCGCGGCTCCCCCGCCGGGGAAGGGAGCCCCTTCCCCAGACTCGGTCCCAAAAACTTGGGACCCTTTCATCTGCTGGTCGGAACTCCCAGCAGGGTCGTTCCCAGCAAAGTCAGGGCACGAGAACCGGGGCCAGGACCACCCGGAAACCGACGCTGTTCGCCTTGAAGCCGGGAGAGGCGTTCAAGCGGCGGGCGGAACGGCAGAAGCTCGAGTTGAGACTCCAACTGCCGCCGCGGGCAACCCGCGTCAGGCCCCCGGTGACGAACGGATCGGCCAACGCAGCCGCCGTATAGCTGGCGTAGGAGTCGAGGCACCACTCGAGCATGTTGCCCTGCATGTCGAACAGCCCCCAGGGGCTGGCTGCGTAGCTACCGACGGGCACGGGGGCATAGGGGAAATCGCAGATCTCGAGGCGAGGTGTGTGGTAGTTGAAGGAGAACCTGGCCTGGCTGCAGAGGATCTCGCTGCCCAGGCTGTACTCGGTGGTTGTCCCGGCGCGGGCGGCATACTCCCATTCGGCCTCCGTGGGCAAGCGGTACTGGTAACCCGAAGGCACTTGACCGAGGGCCGCCTGCTGTGCGGTCAGGGCGCCGCAGTAGGCCTGAGCGTCGAACCAGGACACGCGTTCCACGGGATTTTTGGTCCCGATGTAGAACGAAGGATTGGTGCCCATCAGCGCATGGTATTGGGCTTGGGTCACCTCGGTCGTGCCCATCCAGAAGGGCTTCGAGAGGGTCACCGCATGCAGCGGCATTTCGTCCAGCTGCGAGAAATAGGGGGACCCGGCGGTCGCCGTCGAACCCATCAGGAAGGTTCCCGGAGCGATGATGGCCAGGCCGGGAAGCGGCGTCACTCCCGGGATCGGCGTGGGACCCCCGAGCGTGATCCGCAGCGCGTTGGTGAAGCCCAGGGAAAAGCCCTGGTCTGCGGTCACCAGCAAGCCCTGGGCGAAGATGTCGAAGCCCACCAGGGATGGGTTCGGAGGGGCGCTCAACGAGAAATTGGCTCCCGCCGAAGCGCCACCAAGGTAAATGCTCGGCCCCAGGATCAGGAATGGATTCGGAGGCAGCACGTCGAGCAAGAGCTCTCCATTCGAGCCGGGGCCACCAAGGCCGAGGCCCGGCAGCACCAGGCCCGCGGGGAATCCGGGCGCTGGCTGGCTTGCCAGGTACAGGTACGCCTGCCCCGGTAGCGGGTTCGTAGCCGCAGTGTTGCGCACGCTGAGCTGGAAGCTGGTGCCGATCCACAGGCTACCCGCCGTCAGCTCCAGGCTGCCGGCAGGGTTGATGCCGCTGCCGTAGGGCGTGACCTGGGCGGCGGCGGGAACGACGAGGCCGAAGGCGGCGAGCAGGACTCCGAGGCCGCGAGGAGAGACCAGCGAGGAGGCGAATTGCTTCATCTGGATGGCGTGGAAGAGCGGGCGGCCCGGGTCGAACCGGGGCGAGGCTTTGGCTTTCGCCTGGCTCACGCTACCCGAAGGGCGAGCCAGGGGGGGGCCAAGGCATGCCCAGGCTGGACTTCTGCCGTCGCCACCTCTCATTTCCGCCCCGCGGCGGCGACTTCGCAGCTCGCACCCGCGCAAGGGCCCCGATCCGAGCGTGTCGCGGTCCATCGCAGGCGACGCACTGGCTCGCCTTCCGTCTTCACCCTTCGCTCGGGTTTTCGCACGCCTTCAGATCCGCTCCCATCCGCTTCGCGGGGTTAGCGGCTACGGCATCTTCGGCTCCGCTCCGCGTCGCCTCCGTGCCTGCGCCTTCGGCCCCGCTGCGCTGCGGCTTGACTAGGGGACGAGAACTGGAGCCAGGACCACCCGGAAGCCGATGATGTCGAGCGCGCTGCTGGGGGTGCTGGTGCCCCGGGACGCGGAGCGGCAGGAGCTGGAGAACGCGAAAAAGGTGCCACCGCGGAAGACCCGGTTGGGGCCGCCCGTAGCGAACGGATCGGTTACCGCGCCGGCCGGATAGTTGGCGAAGGAGTCCAGGCACCACTCCCCCACGTTCCCGTGCATGTCGTGCAGGCCCCAGGCATTGGCGGGGTATTGGCCCACGGGGACTGTGCCAATCGGCGGACACCCCCCCGGCCCGCTGGAGTGGTAGGAGAAAAGAAATTTAGCCTGGTTGCAGAGCAGGCCGCTGCCCACATTGAACTCCGTCGTCGTCCCCGCCCGGCAAGCGTACTCCCACTCGGCTTCCGTCGGCAGGCGATACTGGTAGCCTGCGGGCACTTTTCCAAGGGCCGTTTGCTGTGCCGTCAAAGCCGCGCAGTAGAACTGAGCGCTCAACCAGCTCACTCTCTCGACTGGGTTGTTGGGCCCGACGAAAGATGAGGGATTCCCCCCTACCAGCGCCTGGTACTGGGCCTGGGTCACCTCGGTGGTCCCCATCCAGAAGGGCTTCGTGATCGTCACAGCATGCACCGGCTGCTCCGCGGATGACCCGAAGTAGGGCGCTCCGCCCGCCGCGTTCGAGCCCATCAGGAAGGTCCCGGGTTGAATCAACACGAAACCGGGGAACTGAGCCGGAGCGATCGGGAATCGCACCGCGTTGGTCAGGCCGAGCGGGAAGTCCTGCGCCGGCGTCAGCAGCAGGCCTTGGGAGTAGAATTCGAGTCCGATCGAAGCCGGATTGAAAGCGACGTTGATGTCGAAGTGGGCTCCGCTCGAGGTCCCGCCCGCGTAGGGCACCGGGCCCAAGGTCGCGAAGGGGTTGGGTGGCGTCAGGTCGATCAGCAGCTCACCGGGGGCACCCGGGAACGCGAGTCCCAGGCCCGGCAACTGCAGTCCGACCGGGAGGCCCGGCCACGGCTGCGTGGCCAGGCACAAGAAGGCCTGCCCAGGTAGCGGATTGCTGACCGCCGTGTTGCGCACGGTCAGCCGCATGGTGGCGCCGATCTGCGGGCTGCCCGCGGTCAGCTCAAGGCTGCCGGCGGGGTTGATGCCGCTGCCATAGGGCGTGACCTGGGCGGAAGCGGGAACGGCGAGGCCGAAGGCGGCGAGCAGGACTCCGAGGCCACGAGGAGAGAGCTGCGAGGAGGTAAGTTGCTCCATGTGGATGATGCGGAGGGGCGGATGGGCAGGATCGAGACGGGAGGAGGCTTTAGCTCCCGCCTT
>JBIKLM010000430.1:0-3755 GCA_044359835.1 Planctomycetota bacterium | reverse complement strand
CAGCACCACCACCCGGGCGCGGGAGAGCAGCGCGGAATTGAGCTCGAAACTCGGGTTCTCCGTGGTGGCCCCGATCAGCAGGATGTCGCCCGCTTCCACGTAGGGCAGGAAGGCGTCCTGCTGGGCCTTGTTGAAGCGGTGGATCTCATCCACGAAGAGCAGCGTGCCCGGCCCGCCGGCGCGCCGCGAGGCCTCGGCCCGCGCCAGCACCTTGCGGATCTCAGGCAGGCCGCTGGTGACCGCCGAGAAGGGCTCGAAATCGAGCTGTGAGCGCTCGGCGATCAGGCGCGCCAGGGTCGTCTTGCCGACCCCGGGCGGGCCCCACAGGATCAGGCTCTGGTGCAGCCCCTGCTCGAGCACCGAGCGCAGCAGCGAGCCCTCGCCGAGCAGGTGCCGCTGGCCCAGGACCTCCTCCAGGACGCGCGGCCGCAGGCGCTCCGCCAGGGGCCGCGGCCCGGCGCGCCCGGGCGCCGCGCCTGCCGCGCCGGCGGGGCCACGCGGGCCCGCGGGCGGCTCGGCCCCGAACAGGCTGCCGGTCTCGGCGGGCACCATGGAACCTCCTGGCAAGGGCAGCCGCGCGGCGCCGCGGCTCAGCCCTTGCTGCCGCCCGTGGGCTTGAACAGCGGGGCGAAGGCCGCCGAATGGGTGCCGAGAGCCAGCGCGAACAGGACGCCCGTGCCGATCCAGATCGGATCCAGCTTGGCGCGGTCGAGCAGCACGTGGAAGAGCACGATGTTGACCACCACGGGCCCCACCAGCACCAAGCCCAGGGGCACGAAGAAGCCGGTCACCAGGAACAGGCCCCCGGCGACCTCCAGGCCGCCGACCACGTCCAGGTAGCCGCTCTTGTTCAACAGACGCATGAAGTCGCCCGCGTCGCCGCCGAAGGGCGGGATCTCCATGAACGGCTTGGGCAGGAGCTTGTTGAGGCCCGAGGCGATCATCAGGGCCCCGAGCAGCAGCCGCGAGAGGACTTGGATCAGTTTCATGGCTTGGGCGAGGGTCGGGCGGCGGCGCTCGGCGCCCCCCGCTGGGCTTCGAACAGCAGCAGGGCCCCGGCGGTGGCCAGATTCAAGGATTCGACGCGGCCTTGCATCGGGATGCTGACCGGCTCGGCGCCTGCGGGCGGCTCGAGGGCCGCGGCGCCGGTCTCCGCCGGCAGCCACAGGCACAGGGGGCCGCGCCAATCGAAGCGCCGGAAGTCCTGGCCGTCCGCGGTGCTGGCCACAGCATGGCGCAGGCCGGGGCGCTCGAGCTCGGCGGTCGATTCGAGGCGCAGCAACGGCACACGCAGGGCGCTGCCCATGGAGCCGCGCAGGGCCTTCGGGCTGAAGGGCAAGGCGCTGCCGCGCGCGATGGCCACGGCGGCGGCCCCGGCGGCTTCGGCCACGCGCAACAGGGCCCCCAGGTTGCCCGGGTCGGAGACGCCCGAGAGCACCAGCAGCGGGCCAGCCCGGCCGGGCTCGAAGTCCTGGGCCCGCTCCATGCGCGGCGCCGGCGCCAGGGCCAGCACCCCCGGGGAGGCCTTGAGGCTCGAGACCCCCGCCAGCAGCCCGGGCACCACGCGGCGCAGGCGGGAGTGCTTTTCGAGCCGCCGCGCCAGGGGCTTGCCCTCCTCCACCAGCAGGCATTCGAGCTCGGCGCCGCTCTCCAGCGCATCCAGGATCAAGCGCTCGCCCTCGAGCAGCATCACCTGGGGCTCGAGCCCGTCCCGCACGCCGCGCACGCGCTTGAGGGTCGGGTTCTGGCTGGAGCGCAGGATCGGGTCTTCGGTCATGGGGCAGGCGGCGCCGGGGCGCGGGGGCCGGGATTGTTCCAGGAGCGGGGCCTCCCGCGAAGCACCTTGCCGCAGCGGGCTCCGGCCCGAGGCTCGAACCAGGCCCCCCAGCTCCCACGCGCCCCAGGTGCTTCCCGCAGAGGCTTCGGGCTCGGCCCCTGCCGCCGGCGGCGGCGGGCGACCTGTGGCTCGCTCCCACCGGCAGCGGCCGTCCCTCGAACCCGCCGCGGGCGGCCATCGACGCGGCCAGCCCGGCGATCGCAGCCCGGTCGAGGGCCGCGGCTCGGCCGGCGCGCATTCTCCAGCCCGTGCAGCCCCGCAGGTGCGGTTCGGCTACCATCGCGCCATGATCTTTACGCCTGCGCCCCGGCCGTGACCGCGCCCATGACCGCGGCGCTGCGCGAAGGTTTGGTGGTGCAGTCCGATGCCAAGGTGGTGCACGTGGAGCTCGAGCCGGTCGGCGGCGAGCCGCGGCGGGTGATCCAGGCCGTGCCCCGCGGGCGCCTGTTCGAGGAGCTGGGGCCGGTCAAGAATCCCCTGGCGGTCGGCGACCGCGTGCTGGTCGAGGCCTCGGGCCAGCCGCCGGCGGTCGAGCGGGTGCTGCCGCGCAGGAACCAGCTCAGCAAGGTGGCCTCCAGCCACGATCCGCGCGAGCAGGTGCTGTTCGCCAACGTGGACGAGGTCTTCGTGATCAACTCCTTCAAGACGCCGGGGTTCTCGAGCAACCGCACCGACCGCATCCTGGCGGCCTGTTCGTTGTGCGAGCTGCCCGCGAGCTTGGTGCTCAACAAGGTCGATCTGGCCGACCCCGAAGAATTGGCCGAGATCCACGGCACCTACCAGCGCGCCGGTTATGCGGTGCTCGAGACCTCCGCCACACAGAGCCAGGGCCTCGAGGCCCTGAAGGAGCGCATGCAGGGCCGCACGACGGTGTTCTACGGCGCCTCGGGCGTGGGCAAATCGACCCTGCTCAACGGCCTGTTCGGCCTCACGCTCAAAGTCGGCAAGATCAGCAGCTATTGGGCCGCCGGCAAACACACCACGACCTTCAGCCGGGCCGTGCGCATCGACGAGCACACGGTCGTGATCGACACGCCCGGAATCCGCGTATTCCGTCCGTACGGCCTGGCCAAGCCGGACCTGCGCTTCCACTATCGCGAATTCGCGGCCTTCACCGGCCGCTGCCGCTTCCAGGGCTGCCTGCACGACCACGAGCCGGGCTGCGCCCTGGCCGACGCGGTCGAAGCCGGCCAACTGGCGCCCTCGCGCTATCTGTCCTACGTGGAGCTCTTGGACGAGATCGAGGCGCCGCCGGAGGACGTGGAAACCGTCGGCGAAACCGGGGCGGAGTGAGTCCGCGCTCCCGGGGCCGGCGCGCCCGCGCCAGCCCCTGCGGCCCCGCAGGGCTCAATCCGCCAGCACCAGCACCTGGGAGTGGCTCTGGCCGGGTTCGAGGGTCAGGTCCAAGCGCCCGAGGCGCCCGGCGACCTGCAGTTCGGCCCGGTAACGGCCGTGGGGCAGGCCGCGCAGCGCGAGGCGCCCCAGGCCGTCGCTGCGCCCCGGGTCCTCCAGCAGGCCGCCTGCGATCCAGGACTCGAGCTCTCCGAGGCCCTCGAGGGACTCGAGCCGCGGGCGCTGATCGGCCAGCGGCGAGCCATCGGCGGCCAGCAAGCGCAGCTCGAGGTCGGCCACGCGGCGCAGCTGCAGCTCGAGGGGCTCGACCGGCAGCAGGAGCTCGCGCTTGATCGGGAAGCGGTCGGGGGCCGCGGCCTCGAAGCGGTAGCGGCCCGCGCCGAGGTTGTGGATCTCGAGCTGTCGGCTCTGCTGCGAGAAGCCCACGCTGTGGGTCGAGCGCGTCGGCGGCGCATACAGCTCGCACTGCACCCCGCCGAGCGGCGTCGGGCCGTCGAGCAGGCGGATGAACAGGGTGTGCTCGGGGCGGAACTCGAGCTCGATCACCTGGCCGGGCTGGCGCGGG
>JBIKLM010000429.1:0-3769 GCA_044359835.1 Planctomycetota bacterium | reverse complement strand
TAGACGGCGGGCGCCTCAGCGCCCGCCGTCTTCGTTCCCGTTGAACCCGGCGAGGCCGAGGCCCGGAAGGGTCCGCAACGGAGACGGCGCCGCTCCGGCCGGCTGCCTGTGCTGGGGGTTGGCTCAGGGCGGGGGCTCAGGGCGGGGGCTCAACGGTCCGCGCAGCGCCCGGATCGCCGTGGGGTTCGCCTGCGCAATAGCGCTGGCCTGCGAGGTCCGGGGCAAGTGTTTCCTGGCGCGGGTGCCCTGGGTGTCGACAAAGCAGTGGCGTTGGCCTTGGTCGTAGCCCGCGGCCTCTCCCGGGCCGCTGGGGCCGCTGCCCAGGTGGATCGAACAGCGCTGCAGGGCCAGGACTGATCGCACGCGTCCGGGAAATCGTGGGATCCGCAAGCACAGGACACGGTCAGGCTACGGCCAGACGACTCGGTGCTCTCGCGGCTCAGGCATGAGGCTCGCGAACGGCTTCTCCACTCCATCCACAACCCCGAACAGCTCGACTGGCTCATTGCACGGAATGGCGAAACCGGATTCGCCATGGGGCTCAACAGAAATCGAATCGTCAACCGTGGATGCCGTGAAGATCGAGACTCTCTCGGTTCCACCAAGCGCCCGCGCGAAGACCTCGACTCCGAATTCGGTAGCATTGTGCACCATCACCCACATTCCATTCGTTGGCTCGATCGCCAAGCTCTGTGGGCCAGCGACGGTATCGTAGGGCCCCACCACCAAAGGCAAATCGGGGATGAATCCCTGCCGCGCGGGAATCACGAACCAGGTTTTTCCCCGGGGGCAATACAACCGGCCGCTGGTTGCGCATGGCTCCCGACCCATCGGGACGAAGGCGCAAGGACATAGCCATGCCCCCACTGTCGAGTGGGTAGCCGCCGTCCCATCGAGCCAAGGGCTCGAGCCTCGTTTGCTGGAGGAGCGCCAAAGGGCTCGAGCGCACCGCGCCGGCATCCAGAACCGAAGATTCCGAAATGGCCCACACCTGGAGCGATTCCGCATGCTCTGGCGCGCCCGTCAGTTCGAGCGTCAGCTCGCTTAAATCCCGCGACGCGAGCTCGATCTGCCCAAGTTGGGTGCCCGCAACGATGCCAGAGCGCTCCCACAACAGGCCACCACCACGCGATTGAGTGTCCCAGATCCGCACTGTATAGATGCCACCGGGTTCAGTTCGCAGTGCGAAGTGGCCATCAGGCTTCAGCCAGGCGACCGGCAGTGCATGGAAGTGCCGAGCACCGCGACCCAAGGCTGTTTCCTCCACGGCTGTAATCCGACGCTGGACCTCGAACTCGCAGTTCGTCCAGAGTACGGTTCCCGTAATCTCCGGCGCCGGAGAGACGACCAGTGCGATCTCTTGCTCGGACAGCCCGGTGTCGACCACGTGAGCCCTCGACCGGCTCGAGAACTTGTTCATGACCGCAAAGGCGCCAGGCGCAGCACCGTAGGGATAGTCTGCGTAGGCGAAAAGGCGCAATTCCCCCCTTGCCTTGGCGTAGCCCTGCAACCACAGCCGATGCCTGCCCCCTTGGTCTGTGGTCACGATGCGGGGCGGCGCGTAGGAGTATTCCACCGACAACGTAGCGTTCGGAACAATCGAACCGTCAGGGCGGGTCACCAAGATGTCTGCCCAACCGGGGGCCCTCAGGAGGACGGTTTTCTCCGTGCCAGGCGTCACGCGCAGCGGAACTCCGACAGTCCCCTGTTTGCTCGCAAGGTATCCGAATGCATCCACGCGCTCCAACGGAGCGCCTTCCGCGCCAACCAATTCGATCGCCAGATCCACTGCGGCGGGCACCTTGACCGGTGGCCACAGACCGTCCCCATCGCGCTGCACCTCGATCCGCTTGACCGTTCTTCTGGCGAAGGCCTCTGCCCACAGCGCTTCACCGGTCTGCGCTTCCGGTCCATCTCTCGCTCCGAGCAGGGACTCGTTGGGCACGATGAACAGCGACTTGAACGGCCCTCCAAGAGGTTCCTCGATGATGCGCAGCGTACCCTCGCTCACCACGGAGATCACCATCGGCAGCCAGACACCCGCCGGATCCCAAGCCAACGCGCTGGCGGCGAGGAAGCGGTAGCCCTCGTTCTGATAGGCAACCTTCGGCGACAGGAGCTCCGCACGAATCGGTTGATGCTCTGGATTGACCGGGCCGATCGAAAAGCGCCCGTCTGCTGCGATTGCACAAGCATCGTGCAGGTGTGCAAAGCGGACCGTGCCTCCCCCGACCGGCTCCCGATCCCTGTCCACGACGAGGCCCCCGGCGGAGGGCGCCGCCTCCAAGACCAGCGCGACCTCGACCGCGTCATGGCCGTTCCAGTCCAGTTGCGCGTTCAGAGTCTGGGCGTAGTGGGTGCTTCCGGCATCTATGGAAACAGAAACCCCATAGGTCCCTGGCTTGCCCGGTGAGGACAACGGCGTGGACGCGCCCAAAGTCACAACACCCTGGAACGCCAGCTCTCGACCTTCGGTCTGCGCGCTGGATTCGAAATAGACCATCGCAGAGCACTCCACGATGTAGCCGACTCCCTCGGGCTGATTCTGCAACAACAACGTGATCGGCGCCCCTGCGGATTGAATCGGTGCTCGAATGGCCCCTTCACCGCTGAGCTCGTGGACCTGCATCCCATCCGTGCTGGCCGGCAGACTTCGTTGCAAGCCGGCCGAGTCTGTTGATGCCCCTGTGTCCTTGAAGTCACCCCACATACCGACGATCCACAGCAGCGCTAACGATGCCAGCCCGGCTAGGCCAAACCAGACTTTCAGCGACGATTTCTTGTTCGAGCTGGACCGGACCATGGCTTGAGCGGCGAGCGGGGAGAGTGGAGCGAGTCCCGGCCGCTTGGAACTCCTGGGCGGCCTCGATGGGAGCAGGAGCTAGAGCGGTGGGTGCCAAGCGGGGAGCTGGGCAAGGGCTGCCTTCAGACAGGAGTTGCCCCTGAGGATTCCTGGCTGCCCAGTCGTCGCAAGATCGGCGGCGGAAGGATCGGCATGGGCGTGAACGCCTCCCGGCAGCGGGGATCGGCTCCTGCCGATCCTACTTGGAGCCCGGATCCGTGAAATAACGGCGGCCTTCGAGGCCCTCGGGGAAGCCTTCCATGGCTTGGGCGCCCTTTGGGTCGTCGTGGAAGTGGCGGTAGCCTTGGCCGTAGCCCAGGGCCTTCATCAGGCCGGTGGGCGCGTTGGCCAGGTGCAGGGGCACGGGGCGGTTGGAGGTGCGCTGCACGTCGGCGCGGGCTTCGGCGTAGGCGCGGTAGACCGCGTCGGACTTGGGGGCCTCGGCGAGGCGGACCGCCAGCTGGCAGAGGGCCAGCTCGCCCTCCGGCGAGCCCAGGCGCGACCAGCAGTCCCAGGCGGCCAGGGCCTCCTGCAGCAGCCCCGGCGCGGCCAGCCCCACGTCCTCGATGGCGATGCGGGTCAGGCGCCGCGCCAGGAAGTCGCGGTCCTCGCCGGATTCCAGCATGCGCGTCAGCCAATACAGGGCCGCGTCCGGCTTGCCGGCGCGGATGCACTTGTGCAGGGCGCTGATCAGGTTGTAGTGCTCCTCGCCGGACTTGTCATAGCGCGGCGCTTTGTGCTGCAGCGCCTGGGCCAGGAGCTGCGGCGTCAGCACGCCGCCCGGGCCGCCCAGCAGCGCCGCGGTCTCGAGCAGGGTCAAGGCGCGGCGCGCATCGCCGTCGGCCGCGCGCGCCAGCTCGATGAAGGCCGGTTCGGGCACGCGCAGGGCGCCGCCCAGGCCGCGCTCGGGGTCCTGCGCGGCACGGC
>JBIKLM010000066.1:0-13321 GCA_044359835.1 Planctomycetota bacterium | reverse complement strand
GCTTCGGCGGTCTCGGGGGATCGAGCGGCCGTGCGCAACAGCGGCCGCATCGACCTGTTCGAGCGCAACGCCGGCCTGTGGAGCCCCCTGCAGTCGATCCCGATCGACAACCCGGAGGGCGGGGCGGGCCTGGGTCTGCCGCTCTCCCTGGGCCCGGATCTCCTGGCCGTCGGCCTGCCCTACGGGATCGTCGGCGGGGTCAATTCCGGGCTGGTGCGCATCTATCGACCGACGCCCTCCGGCTATCAGCTGGAGCAGACGCTGCTGCCGGAGCAGCCCCTGATCGGGGCCTTCGGCTGGTCGATGGCGCGCGACGGCCAGCGCTTGGCGGTGGGAGCGCCGTTCTATCAGCAGGGCTTCCAATCCCACGGGGCCCTGTTCGTGTTCGAGATGGCCGCCGGCCCCTGGCCGCAGGCCCAAGCGATCCGCGCCAGCGATAGCAAGAACCAGGACAACTTCGGCTTCTCGATCGACATCGAAGGCGATCGCTTGGTGGCCGGGGCACGCTTGCACGACGCCGGCACCTCGAACTCCGGGGCGGTGTACGTGTTCGAGCGCCAGGGCGGTGCCTGGGTCCAGATCCAGAAGCTGCTCTCGCCCGAGCCCGTGATCGGCGGCGAATTCGGCCGCTCCCTGGCCCTGGACGGCGGCACCCTGGTGGTCGGCTCCCTGCGCGCCGAGGCCGGCAACGGGCTCAAATCGGGGGCCGCCTTCGTGTTCACGCAGACGCCGAACGGCTATCAGCTCGACTCCAAGCTGGTGCAGGCGATCCCGGGCGACGGCGACGGCTTCGGCATCAGCGTCGCGCTGGCCGGGCCGCTCCTGGCGGTCGGCGCCTGCTACCACGACGGCGCGGGCCACGACGATGGCGCGGTCTACCTCTACGAGCAGGTCGCCGGCTGGTGGATCGAGCGCAACCGCTACATCGATCCCAACAGCGCTTCGGCCTCCCTGGCGGGCTGGACCACGGCCCTGGCCGGCGACCAGATCTTGACCGGCAGCCTCGTGGATTACGGCTCGAGCAGCCAAGACGCCGGCCTGGTGCGCGTGCACCAGATCCCGGTCGCACCCAAGTGCGGAGCGGTGCCCTACGCCCTGGTGCCCGAGAACCCGCTCCAGCTCCTGGCCTCGCCCGTCAAACCGGGGCAGGTGTTCTTCGCCAGCCTGCTGTCCCAGGGCCTGCCGGCGGCGCAGATCTGGCTTTCGACCGCGGCCGCGAAGCTGGCGCTGCCCTTCGGCAGCCTGGCCATCGATCTCTCGAGCGCCCTGCTCCTGCCCACGGTGCCCTTCTTCGGCAACCACGCCGCGGCCGTGCCCGTGCCCGCGAGCCCCGCGCTCGCCGGGCAGTCCTTCTATCTGCAGGGTTTCGGTCTCTCCGCCGACCCGAGCGCCTGGCGCTTGAGCCACGGCCTGCGCGTGACCGCCTGCCTGTGACCGGCGGGGAGAGGATCGACTCGGCGTGCGCCCGAGCCGTCCCAACGGCCTTTCAGCCTGTTTCGAGCCCGACCTCCGGCGGGCGTTGAGGCCGGGATCCGCGCTGTGCGCCGATCCGAGCCCCGGAGGTTGCGAGGCGCCTTGGCTTTCGGCCAAGCGCCCCGCCACGCGCCCTTCAACCCTTGGCTTCGAGCTTGGCCCAGGTGTCCTTGAGGCCGACCGAGCGGTTGAACACCGGCCGCCCGGGGCGGTGGTCCTGGCGGTCGCTGATGAAGTAGCCGAGGCGTTCAAACTGGAAGTGCGTTCCGGCGGCGGCCTCGGCGGCGCTGCGTTCGATCAGCGCAGCGGCAGGGCGCTGCAGGCTGTCGGGGTTGATGTCGGCCAGGAAGTCGCCGCCCCCGGCGCCCGGCTCGGGCAGCTTGAACAGGTGGTCGTAGAGCCGCACCTCGGCCGGCACGGCCTGGCTGGCCGGCAGCCAGTGGATGATGCCCTTGACCTTGCGGCCGTCGCTGGTCTGCCCGCCGCCCGAAAGCGGGTCGTAGCTGGCATGGATGCGGATCACGCGCCCGGCGGCGTCTTTCTCGAAGCGCTCGCAGCGGATCACGTAGCCGTAGCGCAGGCGCACCTCGCCGCCGGGCTTGAGCCGGAAATAGCCCTTGGGCGCATCCTCGCGGAAGTCGTCGCGCTCGATGTAGAGCTGCGCCTCGAAGGGCAAGGGCCGCGTGCCGGCCCCGGGATCCTCGGGGTTGTTGACGGCGGGGACGGTCTCGCGCCGATCGGCGGGGTAGTTCTCGATCCGCACCTCGATCGGGTCGAGCACCGCGAAGCGCCGCGCGGCGCGGCGGTTGAGGTCATCGCGCAGCGCGTTCTCGAGCACCAGCATGTCGACCGTGGAGTTGAAACGCGCCACGCCGATCGTGCGCACGAAGGCGCGGATCGCCTCGGGCGTGTAGCCCCGGCGCGCCAGCCCGCGCAGGGTCGGCATGCGCGGATCGTCCCAGCCGGACACATGGCCTTCCTTGACCAGCTGCTGCAGCTTGCGCTTGCTGGTCACGGTGTAGGTCAGCTGCAGGCGCGCGAACTCGATCTGGCGCGGCCGGCTCGGCAGGCTCAGATGATCCAGGAACCAGTCGTACAGCGGGCGATGGTTCTCGAACTCGAGGCTGCACAGGCTGTGGGTGATGCCTTCGAGCGCATCCGACTGGCCGTGGGCCCAGTCGTACATCGGATAGATGCACCAGGCCGAGCCCGTGCGATGGTGGTGGGCGTGCAGGATCCGATACAGCACCGGATCGCGCAGGTTCATGTTGGGCGCGGCCATGTCGATCTTGGCCCGCAGGGTCTTGGACCCATCCGGGAATTCGCCGGCCCGCATGCGCCGGAAGAGCTCCAGGTTCTCCGCGACCGAGCGCTCGCGATAGGGGCTGTTGCGGCCCGGCCGCGATCCGTCGCCGCGCCACTCCCCGAGCTTCTCGAGGCTTAGGTCGCAGACGTAGGCCAGGCCTTTCTCGATCAGCTCGACCGCCAGCCCATACAGGCGCTCGAAGTAGTCCGAGGCAAAAAACAGCCGCTCCTGCCAATCGAAGCCCAGCCAGCGCACGTCCGCCTGGATGGCGTTCACGTACTCGGTGTCCTCGGTGGTCGGGTTCGTGTCGTCGAAGCGCAGGTTGCAGCGCCCCCCGGGGAACTCCTCGGCCAAACCGAAATTGATGCAGATCGCCTTGGCGTGGCCGATGTGCAGATAGCCGTTGGGCTCGGGCGGGAAGCGCGTGTGCACGCGGCCGCCGTGTTTGCCCTGCTCCAGGTCCTGGTCGATGATCTGCTGGATGAAGTGCCGGCGGGCGGGGCCGCCGTGGGCCTCGGACTCGGACGCTTCGGGAGAACCGTGGGGATGGGACATGGCAGCGGGAGGGGCGGGGCCTGCGGGGCCGGTGCAGCCCCGGGCAGGACCCGGCGTGGAACTGGGCGCCGCGTGGGCCGCCGGAGGGTGGCCCGCGGGCCCGCGGAGGGGCCGGGATCGCGGCCCGGGCGCAGCCCGAGCCGATTCATTCCAGCCGGTCAGGCGCCGGCCAGCACGCGCTTGACGCGCTCGAGCACCAGGGCTTCTAGGGCCTGGGCGCGGTTGCCGAGGCCGGAGCAAGCCAGGGAATAGCGCTCGATCTGCGCCGCGTCGCTGAGGTCGCGGGTGTTGACGTCGACGTTGAGGCGCGCGCCGCGGACCGCCGCATGGGCGGCCAGGGCTCCGACGCCCGCATCGGTGACCGAGGCGGGATTGCCCTGCTCGGCCACCTTGACCAGCAGCTCCAGCGCTTCGACCGACAGGCGCATGACCGTCAGCGGCACCTCGATGGCCTGCTGCTGGGCTTGGGCCTGGGCGGCAGTGCGCGCCGCCTGCTCCGCCGGCGTGGCCTTGGGCAGCCGGCCGGCGGCCAGGATGGCGTTGAAGGCCTCGGTGTCGGCGTCGATGGCGGCCACCAAGCCGCGCACCAGGGCCTGACCCTGCTCGGCCAGCAGCGAGAACTCGGCGGTGCGCCCCTCCCAACCCTTCTTGTTGGCGGACAGGTTGGCGACCATGGTGCCCAGGGCGGCCCCCAGGGCGCCCAGGTTGGCTGCCACGGAGCCGCCGCCGGGCGCCATCGACTCGCTGGCCACCTCCTCGGCGAAGGCGCGCACGCTCAGGCGACCGAGCTTGTCCGCGCGGCCGGAGCGCAGGCGGTATTCGATCACCTTCTGCTCGGGATCGAAGGGCGCCAGCTCGTCGAGCCCCATGGACTTGACCGCGATCTTGATCAGCTCGGCCTCGCTGACCCCCGCCGAACGGCCTTGCTTGGCCAGATAGTGGCGCCCCGCTTCGAGCAGCGAGCGCAGCGGCAGCAGCCCGACCACCTCGGAGCCGGTGGCGCGCATGCCGTAGGCCTGGGCGCGCCCCGCGGCCTCGTCGAAGGCCCGGTGCAAGGGCGTGGCGCTCAAGTCGGTCAGGTTCATGGATACCTGGGCGACGCCGTATTCCTCGATGAACCAGCCGATGGCCTTGACGCCCGCCAACAGGCCGGGGTTGCGCAGGCTCTGGCCGTCGGGGCCGAGCAGGGGTTTTCCGTCCTGGCCTTTGCGCACCCGGCCGCTCTCGCGCAGGTCGAAGGCCACCTCGTTGGCCAGTTTGACCGAGGTGGTGTTCAGGTTGACGTTGTAGGCCAGCAGGAAATCACGCGCCCCGACCGCCGTGGCGCCGGTCTTGGGCTGGAAGGTGCCCGGTCCGCAGTCGGGTTTCCAGTCGGGATGCGCGAGCTTGGCGGGCAGGCCCTCGTATTCGCCGGAGCGCACATCGGCCAGGTTCTTGCGGGCCGGACTGGAGGCGGCGCGCTCGTAGAAATAGATCGTCAAGCCGACCTCATCCGCCAGACGGCGGCCGAGGCGGCGGGCCCACTCGGCGGTCTCCTCCAGGCTGAGCCCCTGCACGGGGATCAGCGGGCACACGTCCATGGCCCCGAAGCGCGGATGCTCGCCTTGGTGCCGGCGCATGTCGATCAGCTCGGCGGAAACGCGCCCGGCCCGCACCGCCGCTTCCAGCACCGGCTCCGGCGCGCCCACGAAGGTCATCACCGTCCGGTTGGTGGCCGCGCCCGGATCGATGTCGAGGAAGGTGACCCCCTCGACCGATTCGATCGCCGCGCGGATCTTGGCCAGCACGGCCTGGTCGCGGCCTTCGGAGAAATTGGGGACGCACTCGAGGATCGGCTGCATGGGCGGGAGCGTGGCGGGGCGAACACTCTAAGGGTTCGGCTGGGTCGATCGACGGGCCAAGGGCCGCCCGCCCGCGCCGCCCCGAGCTCAGGCGCCCCGGCCACGGAGCAAGCGCTCCCCCCGCGGCAAGGACCGCCGCCCGGGGAGCTCAGCCGCCCCCTCGGGCCCCCGACGCGCCGGCCCGCGGCGCGAAGCCCCAGGGGGGTCCGGCCCGGCCCAGATCCGCCCTGCGGCCCTTCGATGGCGCTCCCCGGGGCTCGAACTCCTCCGGTCGAGCGGTGCGGCCCTTCGAACCTGCCGCGCTGGGACCCGGCCCCGGTAGGCCCACGCGGATCGCGCCGCAGCGCCCATGGCCCGGGATCCCTCCGGGCTCGACCGCGGGGTCGCCCGCCGGGGCGGCGCAGGCCAACACCGGCCGGCCCCGGGGCGGATGGTTCAGTGCAGCCCGCGGGCGCCGAGCAGCCGGCGCAGGGACAGCTGCGAGTCGTAGACGATGTCGAGCAGCTGGGCGGCGCGCGCGTCGTAGTTGACGCGGATCCCGGAGCCCGCCAGCAGGCCGATGTCCGCGGCCACGATGGCCCCGTTGACCACCAGCCGGGCGTTCTTCGTGCTCGGATTCCTGGAGGAGACGATGCCGAAGATGCTGTTGGCGGTGTAGAGCGCCCCGTCCACCTGCAGCGGCTGCGCGGGGTCGTGGGTCTTGCCCAGGGCGGTCAGCAGCGCGCGCATCAGGTCCTGACCGAGCCAGCCTTCGCTGGGCATGATCGTCGACAGGCTGGCGATCGGCTGCTTGCTGCTGCCGTACAGGAGCGGATCGGCCAGGTTCTTCGGATCGGCGGTCACCAGCGACCAGGAGCCCCAGGAGCCGGCCAGTTCAGGGCCCATCCACAGGCCGAGCACCGGATCCCAGCCGCCGGCCCCGATCAGCATCGGGACCGGGCTTTCGGCCCCGAAGGTGTAGTAGCGCGGCTTGAAGTCAGCGCCGGCGTAGAGCGGGTTGTCGTGCTTGAAGGCGGCCGGTTTCTTGGGATCCTGGCCGATGCCGGGCAGCTTGGGCTGGGCCTTGATCCATTCGAGCTTGTTGAAGGCGGCGATCTCGTCCCACACGAAGCTGAAACTCGAGCTCTTGTCGGTGGTGACCGTGCCGCTGCCCCAGCGCGGGTGGAAGAAATTGCCCACCAGGATGCTGCCGCCGGCGGCCAGGGCCATGGCGTTGCGCGTGCCGTCCTCGGCCAGTCCGAACAGGCGCGCGCCGGATTTGTCCTTGGCGTCGGCATAGGTCACGTCGGCGGGCAGGTAGATGTTGCCGCGCGCCTTGATCGTGCCGGTGCCCTTGATCACACCGAGCAGCACCACGTCGCCATCGACGGCCAGCTCGCCGTTGAGCAACAGCGGGTTCTCCTTGGTTCCCTGCAGGATCAGGTGCCCGCCGACCCGCCCTTCGACCAGGGACTCATTGGCCGTGTTGAGCGCGTCGGTCAGCTTCTTCGAGGTGTCGAGCACCGCGCCCGGAGGGATGCGATGGATCTGGCCGCCGGAGATCGAGCCGTCGGCGTGCGCCGTGGCCTGCAGGAATTCCTCCGGGTCGACCCGGCGATTGCCCGCTCCGGTCCCCTTGGCGAGGCCGGTCTTCGGATCGAAGCCGCCGTCGTCGGGGAACACCGCGGGGAAAGACTTGGGCAGGAACCCGTCGACCAGCTGGGCGCCGCCCGCGCCGTAGTGCAGGTAGAGGTTTTCGAGGGGCTGGGGGAAGGCCTGGTCGGCGGGCTTCATCGGCACCACGGCGAGCGCCCCGGCGAGGGACTGCAGCAGGCGCTGGTTGTCGTCGAAATCCCAGGCCTTGAGGTCCAGCTTGCTCCAATTGGGGATCGGCTTGCCATCCGAGTGGACGCCGCCGTGACCGAGGTACAGGGTGCCTCCGATGCGGGAGTTGCTCGTGCCGTGGCGCAGCTGGAAGGTGTCCAGCATGCCCACGCGCACGCGCTCGAAACTGCCGTAGAGCTCCGGCTGGGTGTTGAAGTGGCGCGGGGCGCTGTCCACCTGCATGTGGCAGAAGGCACAGTTGAGGTTGTTGGCGAGCAGCGCATAGTCCATGCCCTGGAACTTGCTGCGCTCGACGGCCCAGACCTCGGTGGCCTGGTGGCGGATCGGCAGTCCGTTGGGGAGCTGGGCCGTGCCGCGATAGAGCACCTCGGCGCTGACCGTCAGGCGGATGCCCTCCGGCAGGTCCTCGCGGCGCACGTCCAAGGCCTCGATGCGGCTGCTGCCCACCTGTGGTTCCCCCTCGACCTCCGGCAGGTCCAGGTTGCCGAGCAACGAAACCGCCACCTCCGCTCCCGCGGCCGCCCCGAAGGTGTCCGGGATCTGCAGGCCATCGAGGTAGGCCATGAAGTCGAAGGGCGTGGTGCGCTGGCCGCGATTTTGGTGCTCGAAGCGGCCCCAGATCTGGTTGACCGCCAAGGTGATCGCGCTTTGGGCGGCCACCTCCACGTCCAACTCCTGCACGCGATGGTCCTCGCTGCGTTTGGTCTCGAGCGCGGCCGAGAGGTAGGCCAAGACCAGCCCGGCGATCAGCATCAGAACCATCAGGGACGTGATCACAGCCGCCCCGCGGCGCGGGCTCGGGAGGCCTTGGGAAGCAGGCGGAAGCGTGGGAGGCATGGCGGGGCCGGGGTATGGAACCCTCCTTGATCGGCCAGGGGCGGGACGGGCCTGCAGAGGCGCGGCGAAATCCGCCGGTCGGTTTTGGGGCCCGGCCTTCACCCCCCCCCCACCGCCGGTCGATCAAGACCAAAGCCACCCCATGCCCGCCCCCCGCCCGAACCCTCCCCGCTGCCCGGACTCCCGGCGCGGTCTGACGCTGCTCGAGGTGACCCTCGGCATGTCGATCCTGACCGTCGGGCTCCTGGCCCTGACCAGCACCTCCGTGGCCACCCACAAGCTGCGCGAAACCGACCACGCCCGCCAGCTGGCCCGCGATGGCCTGGCGGCCGCGGTGCGCGACGTGGAGGTCGCTTCCCGGCTGATCGACAAGCAGGCGGCCGACTGGTCGGCCCAGATGCTGGCGCGCTTTTCCGGAGCGGATGCCTGGCGGGCGGTCGACGGCCTCGATCCCTGGCCCGATCAGCCCGGCGTGATCGAGCTGCGCTTCTTTCCCGACGAAACCATCGGCGACGACGAGCTCGGCTTCCCCCTGGGGCTGCCGCGGGACCTGGACAACGACGGCTTCGCCTCGAGTTCGGACGTCAGCGCCTCGGCGCGCCTGCTGCCGGCCGTGGCCCGCGCCCGCTGGACGACCAACGCCGGCGATCGGGAAATGGTCCAGGGCTTCTTCGTGATGGGGTATTGAACATGGCCGAGCAGCGACACCAGCGACGCCCGGGATTCGCCCTCATCGAAGTGGTCGTGGCCTTGGCGATCCTGGCGGGCCTGGTGCTGGCGGTGGCCGGCGCCGCCCACCAGCAGAACGACGCACTGCGCTTCTTCGCACGCCTCAGCAGCCAGAGCCAGCGCGCGCAAGTCCTGCTCGGCCGCATCGAAGCGGTGCTGGAGGACGCCCAGCCCGCCAGCGTGGACGCCTTCCTGCTGACTTCGATCGACGCGAGCAGCACCACCAAGCTGT
Organism: Planctomycetota bacterium; assembly: GCA_044359835.1. Taxonomy (GTDB): domain Bacteria; phylum Planctomycetota; class UBA1135; order UBA1135; genus JBIKLM01. The sequence goes on along the minus strand of JBIKLM010000066.1, from coordinate 4,524 downwards.
CCCTCGACACGGTCGCTGGTTTCCCGGACCGCGGCGTGCTGCTGGTCGAGCCGGGCACTTCCCGGGCGGAGCGCATCGGCTACGAGGGCCTGCGGACCGGCGGCGGCGCGCGGGTGCTGCAGCTGACCCGCGGGCTGTGCGGCAGCGCGGCCCCCCACGCCCAGGGCGTGCCCGTGCTGTGGTCCGGCGCCGCCTTTGCCATCGAGCAGCAGAACGCGCCGCCCGCCAGCGCCTTCGACGGCGTCTCGATGGAGCAGGGCCGTCCGATCTTCTTCCGCGGCGAGGGCACGGGCTTCAGCTTCCGCAAGCCGGTCGACCTGGGGCAGGGCGTGATCGACGGCCTCGAGCCGCAATGGGGCGCCGACCTGGGCGCCGGCGGCCTGGGCACCGGCCGCAGCGCGATCGTGTTCGTGGCCCTGCGCGAGCTGAGCGAAGCGGAGCTGGGTTTCGATGCGAACAGCGACCGCGATCGGGACGACACCTTCGAGGTCGGCGAGCTGCGCTTGCGCACCTGGGACACGAACGACGGCCTGGTGCCCCCCCGGGACCTGGGCCTGGGCGGCAGCGGCATCCTGCAGGAGCGCTGCAACCACGGCGGCGACCTGGACGGCGACGGCTTCGCCGACCCGATCCTGCTCTGGCATCCCGACTCGGGCCGGGTGCGCGTGCGGCTGTTCCTGCTGGTCGAAAGCGAGCGCGGCGAGCCCCAGATCCAGCGCGTCGAAACGTCCCTGTGCCTGCGCAACCCGGCCGAGGTCTGAGCTCAGGTCCCGCTGGGATTCCAGCGGCGCGGCCCGCTGAAGACGCCGGGTCCTCGGTTTGCAGGCTGCGACCAGCGCTAGGGCCTGCGAGGGCGCCTGGCTCCGCTCCCCCGACGCCGGCAGCTGAGCGCCCGGCCTGGGGCGGGCCATGACGCAGAGAGCGCCTGCGCTCGACGGCTCGTTGGCGGAGGGACGCGCACGCTCCCCGGGGCCTGTCGGCGGGCTGCCCGCGTCGGGCTCCCAAGACCGGGGGCAGCGTCCGGAAGCGCAGCGAAGCATTTTCTTCGACAGGCGCCGAGCCGCTGCCCTCCGGCGGCCGCTCCCCCGGGTTGGCCCGGATTCAACCGGCTGGCGGCGAGCGTAAGCTCTGCCCCCATGCCCGCCACGGTCGAGATCGAGCTGCCCCCGGGCCCCGAACCCGACGCGTCCCGCGACCAGGCGCTGTGGTTGGCGGCCGCGGAACGCCGACTGCGGCTGGCCAAGGGGTCCCTGGCCGCCCTGCGCCTCAAACGCTTCTCCTTCGATGCCCGGCGGCAACACCGCGTGTGGCGCATCGAACTCGAGGTGGCGCGCGCCGGCGAGCGCCTGGAGGCGGGGCCCGACACGCGCCCGCCCAGCCTGGCCCGCCCGGGCCCCGACGCGCCGCGCGTGGTGGTGATCGGCGCCGGACCGGCGGGCATGTTCTGCGCCTTCGATTGCCTGCGCGCCGGCCTGGCGGTGACGCTGATCGAGCGCGGCGGCGACGTGCGCGCCCGGCGGCGGCCCCTGGCGCAGATCCATCGCGGTCAGGGCGTGGACGCGGAGAGCAACTACTGCTTCGGCGAGGGCGGCGCGGGCACCTACTCCGACGGCAAGCTCTACACCCGCTCCGGATCGCGCCAGGAGATCCAAGGCATCCTCTCGGTGCTCGTGCAGCACGGCGCACCCGAGCGCATCCTGCACTCCTGGCGGCCGCACATCGGCAGCAACCGGTTGCCACAGGTGGTCTCCACCCTGCGGCAGACCCTGCTCGATGCGGGCGCCGAGGTGCTTTTCCATCGGCGCGCGGAGGACCTGGCGGTCAGCGGCGAGGGCCCGGCGCGGCGCGTGGTCGGCGTTTGGCATCGCTCGACCCTCGCGGAGCACGCCGAGCGACATCTGACGCCCGCCCAGGCGGTGGTGCTGGCCACCGGGCACAGCGCCCGCGACGCGCTCGAGCTGGCGGCCAGCGCCGGGGCGCGCCTCGAGCCCAAGGGCTTCGCCCTGGGGGTGCGCGCGGAACACCCGCAGAGCTTCGTCGACGACCATCAGTACGGCGGCTTGCGCCAAGACCACGATCTGCCGCCGGCCTTCTACGAGCTGGTGACCCAGGCGGAGGGGCGCGGCGTCTACAGCTTCTGCATGTGCCCCGGCGGCTGGATCGTGCCGGCCACGACCTCGCCGGACCGCGTGGTCACCAACGGCATGAGCCTCTCGCGGCGCGATTCGCCCTTCGCCAATTCGGGCATCGTGGTGCAGCTCGATCCGGAGGACTGGTGCGGCGAGCGCGCGCGGCTCCTGGGCATCGAGGAGCTGGTCGGCGGCGCCCCGCGCACGCCCGAGGAGGACCCGCTGTTCGGCGTGCGCATCCAGGAGGCCCTGGAACGGCGTTGCGCCCTGGCCGGCGGCGGCGCTTCCAAGGTGCCGGCCCAGGCGATCCAGCGCTTCCTGGCCGGACAGGGCCCGGGCGAGGCCCTGCCCACCAGCTACCAGGCCGGGGTGACGCCGGTCGAGATGGGCCAGCTATTGCCCAAGGGCATCGCCACGGCGCTGCGCGAAGGTCTGCGCGCCTTCGAGCAGCGCATCCCCGGTTTCGTCAGCGAGCGCGGCCAGCTGCTGGCGCCCGAGTCGCGCACCAGCTCGCCGGTGCGCCTGTCCCGCGACCGCGGCAGCTACCTGGCCCTCTCGGCCCTGGGCGGACTGCTCGAGGGCCTCTATCCCTGCGGAGAAGGCGCCGGCTTTGCCGGCGGGATCGTCTCCGCCGCCCTGGACGGCCGGCGCGTGGCCCAGGCCCTGGCGCAGCGCTTGGCCGGCTGAATCGGTTAGGCCGAGCGCGGCCGCCCCTGCGGCAGGGCCCTCGCCGCCGCCTTGGACGCGAGCGCCGGCCCGGACTCCTGAACCGCCGACCGGGCGACCAGGGAGCTCAAGGCGCGGGCACCCGGCGATAGTCCGTCTGCATGAATTCGATCCACTGTCCATCGGGGCCCATCACGCTGGCCCGCAGGCGGCGTCGATCGGGGGAGAGCACCTCGAACGCGTCGCGATAGAGCGTCGTCCCCGGGCTGCCATCCATGGTCGGGCCGCGGGCCTCCAGCATCAGGATGCGGCCGGTTTCGTCCAGCACGCCCCGATAGACCCACAGGCGGTGGTGGAACGAATCGAGCCAGGTGCCCACGAAGGCCTGCTCGAGCGGATCGTAGCCCAGGGTGATCAAGGCCCGCATGGGCTGGCCAGCGAGCTCCGAGCTCAGCTCGCCCTGGATCCACAGCTCGCCGATCGCGCGCACCTTTTCGGTCGCCCGATGCACGAGCGCCTCCGCGCCCTCGCCCATGCGGCTCTCGACCTCCCAATCGCCGACCCAGCCGCTGAGCCAGCGATGCTGCTCGAGCGGCGCCTCGATCTCCGGCGGCGGCATGGCACCAGCCGCCTCCGGCACCTGGGCTCCCTGGCCTGAACGATCGGCGGCGCAAGCCGCCAGCAAGCAGACGAAGCTGAAGCCCAGTACCCGGCGGAGGAAGGCTGTGCGGGCGGTCAGCGGCCACAAGACGCTCGAGGGTCGGATTTTCCCGCCTCCACCGAGCCGCTCGAGGGTGGGCGCTGCGGGCATCCGCAGCGCGCCCGGCACCCAGCTCGCCTGGCTGCGCTGAACCCAGCGCGCCCAGGCGAGCAGCGGGATCCACAAGCACAGGGCCAGCAGCGAACCGGCGGTCTGCGGCAACCACCACCAGCACGCCTCGGTCAGGAAGGCGGACAGGCAAGCGTCGGTGAGGGATAGGTCGCTGTGGGCGAAGCCGTAGCCGCTGGCCACGAAATACAGCAACGGGATCGGCAGGGCCACGGAACTCCAGACCAGCAGGGGACGCGCGGAAAACGCGGCGGGAAAACGCAACCGCAGCAGCCCCATCAGCCAAAACAGCGCCGGCAGGAGCAGGAGCAACCACAGGGCCTCGGGCAGCAGCCAGGCCTGCGCCGGGAAGTCGGGCGCCGGGGCACCCAGGGACTCGGCCAGGCGGCGCTCCGATTCGAAACGCTCGAAGGCGCTTGCGCCGAATTGCAGGTTGCCTCCGCGGCCGGGCAAGCCCAGGCCCGCGCTGCGCAGGCTGGCCGCGAGCCCCCAGCCACCGAGGGCCGCCAGGGCCAGCGGGAGGAGCAGCGCCAGACGCGTGCGGCCGGGCGCCTTGGAACCGGCGGACACGGCCAGCGCGCCTTCGAGCTGGCGCAGCGCGAAGAGACGTCCCGCCAGCGCCAGCAGCAGGCCGGCCAGCCAGACCAGCAGCCACAGCAGCGCCGCAGCACCTGGTTCGGAATCCGCGCCCCGGGCCATCCCGCCCGGCGCGAGCAGGAGCTGGCTCAGCCCAGCACCGAGCAGCAAGGGAACCTCTGGCCAGCGGCGCCAGGCGCCGGGGATCCGTGAACCGCGGCGGAAGGGCTCCATCGACTCGATCCTAGCCGGCGTTGGCCAGGCTCGGGGCCCGGCCGCGCAGCAGGCCGCGGCCGAAGAAGAACAGGCCCGCCAGGAGCATGG
>JBIKLM010000065.1:0-13344 GCA_044359835.1 Planctomycetota bacterium | reverse complement strand
GCGTTCTTCGCGGCCGACAGCGCCCTGGGCAGCCTGGCGGAGCCGCTCGCCGCGGCGCTGCGCCCCGGCCTGGCCGAGAGCGACGGCCGCCAGGCTCCCGCGCCCCTGTGGCGCTGGCCGCTGCTCCTGGCCATGGCCCTCGCATTCCTGGCCACGGCCGCCTGGAGGGCCTCTTGATGGCTCGCTGGCATGCACTTTCGCTGTCCTGTGGCCTGGCGGCGCTGCTCTGGCTGCCCGCGCAGACGCCCGAGCGGGCCGCGGCGCAAGACCATTTCGCGGCGGGCAACGCCGCCTTGGCCGCCGGCGATGCGGAGCGGGCTTTGAGCTGCTATTCGGCCGCGCTTTCGAGCGCCAAGCCCCGCGACGGGGCCCGCTGCCGGCTGGCCCTGGCCCAGGCCGCGCTGCTCGCGGGCGAGCCGGGCCGCGCCGAAGCGGCGCTGGAAGCCCTGCCCGCGGAACTGCCCGCGGCGCTGGCCGAACGCCGGGCCCTGCTGCAGGCCGCGCTGCTCCACCGGCGCGGCCAGCGCCAGGCCGAACTCGCCCAGCAGGTCGAAGCCGAGCCCTTCGCCTGGCAGGCGGCCCTGCGCGATCTCGAGCGCGCCGAGGAGGCCTGGCGGCAAGCGCTGGATCTGGCCGCGGGCGACCGTCCGGCCCTGCGCCGCAACTGGCAGCGCACGCGCGAGCTGCGCCTGGCTTTCGAGCGCCAGGCCGCCGCGGCCGAGAAGCCGCCCGAATCGACCCCCGAGCCGCCCCCGCCCGGCGAAACCGAAATCGTCGCCGAACAGCCCCAAGCGGCGCCGCCCGAGCCCGCCGCCCTCGGCCCCGAGGAACTCCTGCTGCTGCTCGAGCGCCTCGAATCCCGCGAGCGCCTGAAGCGCGCCCAGCGCGAACAGACCGCCCGCCGCTCCGCCGCCTCCGGCCAGCGCGACTGGTGAGCGCGCCGGAGCGCCCCGGATCCAGCGCAGTCCCCGCGGAACCCACGGCCCGCGCGATGCAGTCGGCCCCGTCCGTTGATCCCAAGGCCGCGGCGCTCCGCCGCTGGCCGACTTCTCGAGCTTCGGATCCGGCGCCAGCGCCCGGCCGCGGGGTTCAGCCGCGCGGGTAGGCCGCGATCACGGTGTGTCCGGCGACCGAGCCGGCGTAGTGCCGCGCTTTGACCTCCAGATAGCGCGGGTCGGCGAAAAAGGCGGCGCTGGCGGGCTCGTCGGCGAAGAAGATCGCGAACAGGCGCGTGACCGGGTGAGGGCTGGCGGATTTCAGGGTCTCGCCCACGACGAAGTCGTAGCGGAAGCCGCCCCCGTAGCGGACCAGGATCGGAGCCATCGCGTCGCGATAGCGCTGGTACTCGGCGCGGTCGGTGACGTTCATTGCCACCAGCATTTCGTACGGCATGGAAAGCTCGTCGGGGTGGGGGCGCCGCCGCGGCGGCGGTTTTGTAAGCGCGAAGGTATCCGCCCCCGTCCGGTTCCCGGCAGCCCGAGCCCGCCGGGACCAAGCGCGCCGGCCGCCGGGCTCCCTGCGTTGGTGCGCGCCTCGCTGCGCCCACGGACGCGGTTCGGCCCTTCGGTGCCTCGGCGGGCTGCAGCGGAGCGGCGGCTGGCGGGGTCCGCGCGGCTAGGGTCCGCCCAGCCGGCTGCGCTGGCGACAGGCGGCGTTGTGGGCGGCAGACTGCTGGCCCATGCAGCAGCGCTCCCGGGGTCTCTTGCGAGCCGGCGGACCGGCGATCGGTTGTGGGTCGCTGCGTTGCGGCGCGGTCCGCTCCCGGGGCGCGCTCCCGGATTCCGCGGTCCTGCGCGACAATCCGGGGCGCCTGCGGGGCGCTGCGCAGCGCCCCGAACGCGCCGGCGATCGGCTCTGCGTTGGTGTCGAGCGGGGGCAGCATCGCGCCGCGGCCCTTGGCCGCGTTCGCCGCTCGTGGGCGCGCGGTGGGCAACGCGGGCTGGCCCGATCCTGGGTTGGCTTTCTGGCGGCCGCCGCGATCCTGGCGCTCGGCGGCTCGGCCTGGGCCGCGGGGCTTGGGGTTCCCGGCCAGCCCGCCCAGGAGCCCGTCGAGGACCTCGCTCAGAATCCCGCGGGGGCCCCGGAGATCCGGCTGGCCTGGCGCTTGCCGCGCCCGGCGCCCTTCGTGGGCGAGCGCACGCGGGTCGAGATCGAGCTCGAGCTGGAGGACGGCTGGCGGCAGGCGCACCTGGCCGAGCTGTTGGCGCGGCCTCTCGACCTGTCCGTGCAGCTCGAGCTGGCGCCCCTGGCCGGGGCCCCGTCCCTGCGCCGGCTCGAGCCCACGGGCGGGCCGACCCTGAGCCTGGCCTTCGGCGACGAGGAGCTGCGCGCCGCAGCGGAAGCGGGCAGCGCTTTCCTGCCGCGGCCTTCCACGCGGCTGCTCCTGCCCTTCGAGCTCGTACCCGGCGCCGCCGGCACCCTGCGCCTGCCGCCGCTGGCCCTCGAACTGGCCACGGCGCGCGGCTTCGAGACCGACTTCCTCGGCCGGCGCCAGCCGATCGGACTGGAACGCCGCCGCATGGACGCCCCGGGCGCCGAACTCTCGGTCCGCGCCCTGCCCCCCGGAGCCCCCGCGGACTTCTGCGGATTGGTCGGGCGCTTCGAATTCTCCGCCGAAGCCGCGCCCACGACGCTCGCGGCCGGCGAGAGCCTGCTCCTGGCGCTCGAGGTGTCGGGCGACGGCGACCTCGGTGCCCTGGCGCTGCCCGACTGGGCCGCCCAGCCGGGCTGGGGGGCCTTCCACGGGCTCGGCGCCCTGCTGATCGAGGCGGGCCCCGATCGGCGCCGGCTCGAGCTCGAGTTCGAGCCCCTGACGGCCGGGGTGCCGGAGCTGCCGCCCCTGAGCCTGTGCTGGTTCGATCCCCTGGCCGAGCGCTACGAACGCTGGGCGAGTCCGCCGATGGCGCTGCTCTGGCCGGACCTTCCCGCCCCGGGGGCCGAGGCTCCGGGCGCCACGCCGGCGGGCCCCGCGGCCGCGCCCGGTTCCAGAGCGCCAGGCGTCGCGCGCGGGCCAGGACCTGGCGTGGGCTCCGGCGAGGCCCCGGCAGCGACCGGCGCGCCCGCGGCCCAGCCCAGCGCGGGACCAAGCGGTCCGGCCGAAGCGCCCGGCGCGGGCGATGCCGCCGGAGCCGCGGCGCCCCGGCCCGATTGGCCCCTGTGGGCCGCGGGTTTGCTGGGCCTGGTCGGAGTCGCCGCGCTGCTGATCGATCGCCGCTCGGGATCGGGCGCTGGCGCGCAGCAGGCGTCCGGCGCCGGAGGGGACCGGGCGGGCCTGCCCGGGGGCGCCCCGGGTGCTTCCACCGGCGCAGGCGCGCGGCCCTTCTCGAGTCGCGGGCCGGCCGGGCGCGCTGGCGCCGCCGCGACGCCGGCCGGCCGGGCCAGCTTGCAGCAGGCGCCGGCTTCCGCTGGCGCGTCGCCAGGCCAGCTTGGACCCCGCTCCAACGGGCCGGCCGCGCGCGCCGGAGCGAGAGCCTGGGACCCGGGCCCCGGTTCCGGCCGATCCGGTGCGCCCGGCGCCGGCCCGCCGGCCGTCCGGTCGTCGGAGCCGCCTTCCGCGGCCGATCCGGAGGCCGCCCTGCGGGTGCGCCTGGCCGCCTGGCTCGGGTCCCCCGAGGCCGAGCTGTTCGCCCCGGGGCTCGCAGCGCGCTTGTCCGCCGCTGGCTTGGCCCCCGATGTGGCCCGGGAGGCCGCCGCGCGCTTCTGGGCCCTGACCGCGGCGCGCTACGGCGGCCCGCCCGCGGCTTTCGACGCCGCGGAGCTGGCCGGCTGGCTCGCGCGCCTGCCCGAGCCCCCCGGGCAGCGGGGCTGAGCAAAAAAGCGACAATTCGCACCCCGCGCGGGCGCCCCAAAAGGGGTTTTGGGCCGCGCCGAATTGCGAGAAACTCGGGCCGCGCTCGACAGGCGATTCGCGCCGCGCTCCGCCCCCCCGGTTCGGCGCCCTGGTTGATCACGACGCCAACGCCCTTCGGCTTGCCCGCCGAGGAGCGCGGCGCTGGCTCCCGCACTGCCCCGGAAGCCGGGCTGACGCCCTGGCTGGCCCTGTGGCTGACGCTGTGCACCCTGGCCTGCGGCCGACCGGCCGCGCTCGGTGACGCGCCAGAGGCGGCTCCGTTCGTGGCCGCGGCGCTGGAGCGCGAGGCGCGCGGCGATCCGCTCGTCGCCCTTTCGGATCTGCGCGCGGTGCCGGCGTCCTATCCGGACTCCCTGGCGGCTTGGCGGGAGCGCGCGCGCGTGGCGGCGCTCTGAAACCAGCTCGAGGAGGCCCTGGCGGCCTACACTCGCGTCCTGGCGGCTGTTCCCGAGGATCCGGGGGTCGCGGATGGGCTGGCGCAGGTGGCGCTGTTCGTCGGCGATCTCGAGCGCGCCGAGACGGCGGCCGCGCGCCTCTGCAGCCTACCGGCCGCCAGCGCCGAGCAGCTGGCCCTCGGCGCCCGCATCGCCTTCGCGCGCGGCGACGAGCAGGGCTGCGCCGAGCGCGCGCGCGGCCCTGCTGGCCAGTGCCTGCGGCGGCGAGTCCGTGTTCGTTGCGGGAGAGAGTCTGCCCTTCAAGCACGAAAACGGCGCCCAGGGCGAATACCGCTTTCCGGAGACCATGGGCGCCGGCGTGGCGTTGTTCGACGCCGATCAGGACGGCGACCTCGACCTCTATGCCGTCCAAGGCGGGCCCCTGCCGCCCGGGCCCGCGGGGCCACAGGCCAGCGACGCCGGGCGGCCCGAGGCGCCGCCCAATCGCCTGTTCATCAATCACGGCGCGGCCCGTTTCGTCGACGCCACGGACCGCAGCGGCGCGGCCGCGGAGCGCTCCTGCGGAATGGGCGCGGCCGTCGTCGATGTGGACGGCGACGGCTGGAGCGATCTGTTCTTGACCAATCTGGGCCCCGATCGCCTGTGCTTGGCCGTGCCCGGGCAGGCGCCCCGTTTCGTGGCCGGTCCCGAGCTGGCCTACGAGCCGGAGAGCCGCGCCGCCAAGGGGGAATGGAGCACGGCCGCGGGTTTCGCCGATTTCGACTTGGATGGGGACCTCGACCTGTTCGTGGCCTCCTACGTAGACTGGCATCCCGGGCGCGAAGAGGGCTGCCGCAGCGGAGCTTTGCGCGATTATCGCGACGTCAAGCGCTATCTGGGCCTGCCCGAGCACCTGTTCGTCAACGAGGGCCAGGGCCGCCTGCGGGAGGTCAGCGGCGCCTGGGGCCTGCCCGCCCATGCCGAGCGCGGGCTGGGCGTGGCCGTGCTCGACCTGGACCGAGACGGCGCGCCGGACCTCTACGTGGCCAACGACACCGACGCCAACCGGCTTTACCTGAACCGCTTGGCGGACGCCGGCGGTTTCGAGGACCACAGCTTGCGCAGCGGAACCTCCGCCAGCAGCGACGGCACCTTCGAGGCCGGCATGGGCGTGGCCGTGGCCGACCTGAACCAAGACGAGCTGCCGGACCTGGCGGTGGGCAACTTCACCGGCGAGACCAATTCGGTCTATCGCTCCCGCGGCAAGGGCATTTTGATCGAGTCGTCGCGGCGGCTCGGCATCGCCGCCCCCAGCCTGCACAAGCTGACCTTCGGGCTGGCCTTCGAGGACTTCGATGGCGATGGTCGCGAGGATCTCCTGGCGGTCTGCCGCCACGTGCTGCGCCACGTGGACGAGGCCACCACCACCTGGGGCTGGAAACAGGCCACCCAGCTCTTGCTGCAAGGGACGGACGGGCGCTTCGCGGAGGTCGACCTCGGCCCCTTCCTGGCCGAGCCCTGGTCCTCGCGCGGCCTGGCGGTCGGCGATCTCGACGGCGATCTCCGGCCCGATTGGGTCCAGAGCACCTCCGCCGGGCCCCTGCGCATCGGCATCAACCGTCTGCGCCAGGTGGGCGCCAGGCTCTGTGTGCGCCTCGCCGACCGCCGCCCCGGAGCGCCGAACCCCGCTGCCATCGGCGCCCGGGTGAGCCTCGAGCTCTCCGACGGCAGCGCCCAGCGCCGCTGGATCCGCGCGGGCGGCAGTTATCTCTCCCAAGACGAACAGAGCGCCCGCTTCGCCCTGCCCCCGGGCCTGAACGCGGAGGCCCTCGAAGTGCTTTGGCCCGATGGCGAGCGCACCCGCCACGCGCCTGCGAGCCCCGGAGCGACCCTCACGATCGAGCGCCGCTAGGGCTCCGCAGGCCGATGTGATCGCTCTTTGGTTTCTCAGCCTGTCAGCGCAGCTGCCCGCGCAGCACCGGGGGCTCGCCGCAGACCCCGAAGTAGGCTTGGATCGAGCCGCCGGCCAGGTCCAGCGTCGGGCCGGGCTCCGCCAGCCCGAAGCTCAGGGAGCCGACCTGCTCCTGGATCAGCGGCGTTTGTTCGGCGTCGTTGGTCGCGGGCACGAACCCCTCGCAGGGACTGACGTAGGTCGCCCCCGCTTCAAGGTATTCGAGATCGCGGCCCGCCCAGCGGTGCTTGATCGCGCCGTCGACCTCGAGGTGGTAAGCCCGGCCCAGCCGGATGGCGACCATCGGCCCTTGGCCCACCTTCGACATGTCGAGGGAACCGAGCTCGGGCGGCAGGGGCATGTAGGTCAATTCGACGCCCGGGGTCGGCTGGAAGTCGAAGCTCCATTCGGCTGCGCCCACCAGCTCCCCAGCCGGTCCGAGCGGCTCGAAACCTTGGGACTGGGTCCAAGGGCCGAGTTTCGGAAGGGCGCTCGAGGGGGCCAGCAGGAGCAGCGCTCCGGCAAGCGCGCGATGGGTCTTCGGTTGGATCGGGCGATTCATGGTTTCAGGGTCTGGGAACAGGCGGTTCAAAGGTTTGCTCTGTCTTCAGCTCGGAAAAGGTCTGCGAGCTCTTCCGGCGAGCATTCTGGAAGGCCTTGGACTTTGGGGCCTTGGGGACGCTGGAGGGTGGTCCGAGAGCCTGCGGTCGGGTGCCTTGCGAGGATCGGACGAGGCCCGAAACTTTTTTCGTTTTGCTGCTGAGGTGCCGTCACTCGTCGGATCCGGGTGTCCCTGCGCCGGCGGCGAGGATCAGATCGGCCCGCCCGCACAAATCGATGATCTCGGTATAGAGCTCCTCGATCGAAGGCCGACCGGAGCGCCGGCATTCCAACAGGCGTGGCAGCACCGGGAACTCCGCGGACGAGGCCCAGCCCAGGAGAGTCGCTTGGGCTCTGGATCGGTAGATGGGCAGTCGATCGCCTTCGAGCGCGGACAGTCTCAGGCGCTGGGTTCCTTGCACGATCTCCACCTGGCCGGACGACTCGAGCAGGTCCATGGCCGCGCGCATGCAGAGCGTCAGATAGACGCCTGGTTCGCGGATTCCCGATTGAAAGGCCTGCTCCGCTTGCTGTGCATAGGAACCGCGTCTGGCCTCCTGCGGGCCGAGCAGCCCGGGCGATTGCTCCCCTGTGGTCCCCTCCGATGGCAACCGGGGCTCGGACAGGCCCTCGGGTGCTCGAGGCTCGACCCGCTCGGCGGTCACCTGGCCCTGAGCAGGCTCCGCAGGCGCTGGCTGCGCCGCGTTCTGCGCGGACGTTCCCGGGCCTCCTCCGAGCCACCAGAAGAGTGCTCCGGCGAGAGCGATCGTAGCCAGGATCAAGCTGCGCATGACTAATCGGGACTGTAGGCGAGCTGCAGCCGGGGTCGAGCGAACCGTTCGATCGGTTGCCCTAGTCCGGCCGGAAAGACCCCTGACGAGCAGTTGCAGGGGAAAACATGATTGTAGGTGACTTTCGCGCAGAGCGGGCCGACGAATCCACGAACAGCGTCTTCCTGCTGGAGGCTGGGCCGGTAGCCCGTGGCTCGGGCGGCATTCCGGACCGTTTCGAGCCGCGTAGACCGGCTTCGGTGCGCCGGGAGTCGAAGGCGTTGGGGGGGGGCAGGACCCGAATCGGGACTCGTTTTCAAGGGCGATTGGATCAGAGCCAGCGCGACATCGGATCCGGGCCGGCGCCGCTTCGGTCGATGCCGCTGTCACTCCGGTCGAGGCCTGGGCAGCGACAGCGCGGGGACGGGATGTCAGCGCTTTCCGATCTGTGCCGCTGAGGATTGCCGAATCGGGGTTGGCCGTCGCGCCACGGCGGGCTTGCTCGAGGCCCTCAGGAGGTCGGCCAGAGGCGCAGGACGATCAGGCGTGTGTCGTCGGCGCGGCCCTCCGCATCCAGTTCGAAGCCGCGGGAGGTGGGCGGCAGGAGCAGCGCAGCGTCTTGAGCGAGTTCGAAGGGCTGTTCGGCGCGCGCCAGGCGGGCGCGTGCGGATCCACGCAGGGCGTAGAGGCAGGCGGCTTCGGCCGGCGCGGCTTCGAGGCGCCAGCGGCGGCGCGCGAGGGGCAGGACCTCGAGCTCCGCAGCGATCGCGCCGCGGCGTGTGAGGACGCCGAAGTCGGTGATCGCGCCCCCCAGCAGGCGCGCCGAGGTCGGCCAGGCGCCGTCGAAGCGGTAGGGCTCGAGGGGCCGCAGGCGCGCCCGCGGCGCGGCCGGGCCGTGGTCGAGCTCGAGCCCGGAGCCTACGCTGATCAGCAGCAGGCGCTCGTGCTCGGGAAAGCTCGAGAAGGGCCCGTCCGCGGTCACCCCGGCGATCGACACGCGCCAGTCGAAATCGCCCGCTTCGAAGCGGGCCTCCGGCGGCCAGACCCACAGCTCGCGGGTCACTCCGCGGCCGTTCTTCCAGGCCACCGAACGCCCACCGCCGGGCGGCAACAGGACCGGATCGTTGTCGTGCATCGAGAACAGGATGCCGGAGCGGCGGCCCGCGCGCACCTCCGGCCGAGGCCGAGGGACGCTTCCGCCGTGGGCAGGTTCCGCTGGGTTCTCCCGGGACCCCGCGCCAGCCCATTCGCCCGCCGCGGGGTCTGCTCGGGACAGGAGTTCACGCTTGCGAGCGGCCGCAAGGGCCCGCAGGCCCGGGGCCACGGGCCGCCGACGGATGGCGGGGGAGCGCGGATCACGCGCTGGACGGCGGGGCCTTGCGGGGACGGTTCTGCACGCCTGCGGATGGGCAGGAGGCTGGGGAGCTCGAAGGGACGCGCCGCGCGGAAAAGCCAAAAAGCGCCGCCAGAGCGAGGGATCACCGACCCTGCGGTCCCAGGGAGTCGCAGCGCAGCCGCGATGCGGGGCGATGAACGCCGGGGCGGCGCGTCCGTTCGTGCCGGGCGGGCCGCGGCGTCGGCCTGCATCCCGCGGCGCTGGGCCGCGCTGGCACGCCGCTTGCTCTGCGCGCTTGCCCTGCGCTGCCCCCCCGGGCCGGATCCGGGGCGCTCCCAGGGACCGACTCCCGCCGATTCCCGCCATGCCCCGCCCCGCGACTCCCCGAAGCAGCGCCACCCTTGCCGCGGCCCCGACTGCGCTGCCCCAGCGCGAGTCCACAGCGGGCCGAACGCGGGCCCTGCGTGGCCTCGCGATTGCGGCGCGATTTCCAGCCGGCCTCGCGGGCGCCTCGATCGCCCTGGGCGCCCTCGCCAACGCCCAGGTCGATCGAGTGCCGCTCGAGGCGCTCGAAGGTTTCGTGCTGGCCGCCGATCGCGCCGCCTTCGTGGCCGCCCTGCTGCCCGGATCGCCCGGACAGCGGCAGTTGGCGGCCTTGGCGAGCTTGCAGCTCGGACGTTTCGAGGAAGTTGAAGCGCTGCTCATGACCTGGGCAGGGGCAGGACTGGACGAGCAGGACCGCTCGAACTACGACGCCCTGACGGCCCGCTTGGCCTTGCAGCGTTTCGAGCGCGAGCCGGAACGCACCTGGCAGTACCTGCAGGGCCTGTTCCCGAAGGTCCGCTCGGAGTCGGATTCCGGCCCGGGAGGGACCCGTACGGGACCGACCCAGCTCGACCCCGAGCGCATCTCGGAGGCCCGCTTCCAGGCTTTGCGCGACCGGGGCGAGAAGATCCCCTTCGAAGGCTGGAGCCAGGCGGCGCGCTGGGCTTACGACGCCAGCCAACTTTCGATCGCGGATCAGCGCCGATGGCTGAGCGCCGGAGTGCGGCCGGACGCACCGGCCCTGCCGGCGGTGCTGGAAGCGCTGCTCGCCGAAGAGCTCGCGGTCGACTTCAAGGCCCTGCTGGGCGCCACGCGGCTGATGTCGGCCCAGTTCGAGGCCCTGGCCGCCTCCCATCCCGAGCTGCTGGCCCGCGACGCGTTCCTGGTCGGTTGGATCGCCGCCCTCAGCCCCGTCCCGGGTCGCGACGAGCCTCGGGAGACCGTGCAAGCGCGGCTCGACGCCCTGGCCCAGCGCCTGCCGCCCTCCAAGGCCGGCTTCGTGCTGCGCATCGAACTCAACGGCTTGCAGGGCGACCTGCAGGCCGGGCGTCTCGACGAGCCGCGACTGCTGCGCGCCCTGGCCCTCGCCGCGGACGATTCGCTCGCCAAGCCGGAGCTGCTCGAACAGCTGCGCCGCGAGGGGTACGTCTTCGGCAGTGCCGCCGGGACGCACCTGCCCGCCGCGGACGAAGCGGCGGCGTTGGTGCGCCCGCTGCTGCTCCGCGCCCTCGCCGGGCGGCCCGACCTCGGTCTTTACGAGGTCTTGCTGGATGGCGAGGCCGCGCGCTCCCTGTGGGTCGAGGCGCAGCTCCTGGCAGGCGACCCGCGACTCGACTTCCTGCGCGAGCGCCTGGCCAACGACGTGCGTTTCGCCAAGCTCGAGGCGCGGCGCGAGCTCGAGTTCGACCCGGCCCTGCCGGAGTTCTATCCCGCCGAAGACGCCCTGGTCTTGCAGGTGCACGCCAAGGGCCTGCGCGAGCTGTCCGCGCGCCTGTTCGCCATCGATCCGGCGGCCGTGACGCGGCGCGGGCTGCCGAGCGCCATCGACCTGGATCTGACCGGATTCGAGCCGATCGAGATCCAACGCTACAGCCTGCGGGCCAATCCCTTCGAGCGGCAGATCCAGCGCCTCGAGTTCGTGCGCGGCCAGGGGCCGGGTCTGTACCTGGTCGAGCTGCACGGAGATGGGCTGCGCTCGCGCCTGCTGATCCACAAGGGGGGGCTGTTCGCCGAGTGCCGGCCCAGCGCCGCGGGCACCAGCGTACGCCTGGTCGACGAGCTCGGGCGGCCGCGACCGGGCGCGCGCCTGTGGCTCGAGCAGCGCGAGTTCGTGGCCGATTCGGAGGGCGAGCTGTTCCTGCCCTACGCGCCCGAGCCCGCGACCGAGAAGGCGGTGTTGCTAGACGGGGGCCGGGTCGGCTTGGCCAGCGTGCGCCTCTATGCTGAGCACTACGACCTGGCGCTGGCCGCCCACGTCGAGACCGCGTTCCTGCGCACCGGCGCGCGGGCCGAATTGCTGGCCCGCCCGCTGCTCACCCTCGATGGCTCACCGCTGCCCCTGGCCCTGCTGAGCGACCTGGCCCTCGAACTCAGCGCGGAACTGCCTGGCGAGCAGCGCTGCCTGCGCCGTTACGGGGGGCTCGAGCGGCCCGAGCGCGGCGAATGGCGCCTGCCCTTCGAGGTGCCGGCCCAGGCCTCGAACTGGCGTTTGCGGCTGACGGCCCGCATCCGACCGACCGGGGGCGACGAGGCGATCGATCTCGCCAGCGATTCGATCGCTTTCGATGCGGCCCGGGCGCGCTCGAGCGAGCACCCGGCCATGCTGCTCCTGGCGCGCGATCGCGAAGGGTACGCGCTCGAGCTGCGCGGCCGCGGAGGAGAGCCGCGGCCCGGGCAGGAGCTGCGCGTGTGGCTGATGCGGGCCGGATACCCGGGGCGCATCCAATGCAGCCTCTTCACGGACGCCGGAGGGCGCGCGGGCCTGGGCGCCCTGGAGGGCATCGCGGCCCTCGAGGTCGCGCACGGGGGGCTGGAACCGCTGCAGTTCTCGCTCGAGCAGAGCGCCCTCGCTTGGCCCGCCGTGGTGCATGCCGAGGCGGGGCAGCCGATCGAGCTGATGCTGCCGCCGGACCTCCCCGCAGCGGCGCGGATTTCTCTGCTCGAAAAGCACGCAACGGGCTTCGCCGCGGATCGCAGCGCGGCGCTGCGCCGTCGAGCGGGTCAGCTGCGAATCGATCCGCTGCCCCCCGGGGACTATTCGCTGTGGTGCCTGGAGCGCGACACCGAGCTGCTGCTGCGCATCGCACCGGCCGAGGCCGCGCCGGGGCGGAGGAGCCTCGAGCCGCGCCTGCCCTCGCGGCTGGCGATCGCCGCGCTGGAGGCCGATCCCGCGCAGCTGGCCGTGGCGCTCGAAGGCGTCGACGCGAGCACGCGGGTCTACCTGCTGGCCGGCCGCTATGCCTCTGAACAGGCCTGGAGCGAGGCGCTGGCGCCGCGCCCGACGGCGCCCCCGGCCGTCTACCACCACGCCCCCGAAACCCCGCGCCGCGACACGGGCGGGCGGCTCTCCGACGAGGAGCGCTACGTCTTCGAGCGCCGCTTCCGGCCCAAGTTCCCGGGCTCCTTGCTGGAGCGCCCCGGCCTGCTGCTGGCGCCTTGGGACTTGGACCAAGCCGAGCTCCACAATGTCGTCGGGATCGGCGGCGGCGCGGGCTCGGGTTCCGGCAGGCTCGGTGGCCGTGCGGCGACTTCCCACGGCCACGGCGGCCGGGCTTCGGGCGCCTCGAACGGAGCGAGCTACGCGGATTTCGACGTTTTCCCCGACGGGCCGCGCTTGCTCGGGCCGCTCGCGCCCGATGCGGACGGGCGCGTGCGGGTGGAGCGGAGAGCGCTGGGCGACGGACCGTGGGTGCGCGTGCTGGCGATCTCCGACGGCGGCATCGCCAGCGCGACTTGGCTCGGGCCGCCGAGCCCCTGGGAGCCCCAGGCGCCGGCCACGGAGAGCGGCGCGCAGCTTCCCGCGGCTGCCGGCCAGGAGGCCGCACGCGACGCGAGCCCGCCCACGACACTTCGCGAGCTCAGGCTGCTGCACGCCCTGGCCCCAGGCGAGGCCCTGCTGCTCGCCCCCGCGGAACCCCAGACCTCGGCCACCGTCGCCGACCTGGGCGCGGCCTTCGACCTGCTGGCGGGCGGCCCGCAGGCCAAGGAATTCGCGCGCTTCCGCTTCCTGACGCGCTGGCCGGGGCTGAGCGCCGCCGAGCGCCTCGAGCTCTACGACGAGCACGTGTGTCACGAGCTGAATTTCTTCTTGAGACGGCGGGATCCCGCGTTTTTCGCGGAGGTCGTCGCGCCGGCCCTGCGCAACAAGGGTCAGCGCGATTGCTTCGATCGCTGGCTGCTCGGCGAGCCCCTCGAGGACTGGCTGGCGCCGGCGCGCTTCAGGCGCTTGTCCGCCTTCGAGCGGCTGCTGTCGCTGGAGGCCAGCGGCGCGAGCGCGACGCGCCGCAGCGCCTTCGCGCGGGATCTCGAGGCCGAGCACCCCGCCAGCGCCGCTGGGCAGCGGCGCGCCTTCGATGCGGTCTTGGCGGCGGCGGCCCTGGGCGGCGATCCAGGCCCGAACCCGGGCAGCGCCGGCGCCG
>JBIKLM010000428.1:0-3785 GCA_044359835.1 Planctomycetota bacterium | reverse complement strand
CCCAGGCCGGGGGTCTCGGCGTGCTGATAGTAGGTGATGCCGAGGGTGCGGCTGGCGTCCTTGGCCACGGCCAGATAGCCGAACAGGGTTGACCACAGGCCGTTGCCCCAGATCGGCAGGATCAGGCACTCATGGCCGGGAGCGTTGACCTCGTAGACCAGCAGCCGGTTCGGCAGACCGGAGACCTGGGTCAGGCGGTAGGCCGAGGGCACCGGCTCGCTCTTCGACGGATCCTTGGAGTCCGGGAAGGGATTGACCGAGCGGGGATCGACGCCGGTCAGGACTTCGCCGGTCGCCCGGTCGATGACCTTCTCGACGATGTCCTTGAAGAGCTCGTCGGAGCGTTCCTTGGTCAGTTTTTCCCCCGCGGGCAGCAGGCCGGCCACGCGCAGCACGTTGGCTTTGCGGTCCAGCTCGCGGTTGATCGACTGGGGCTCCTTGAGCGCCACGGCCATCGAGGAAACCCCGAAGGCGCAGACCAGGCTGACCACGATCGTGAACAGCACGATGTACCGGTTACTGAATTCCAAGGCGGACCTCCCGGCGCTTGATGTTGGCCTTCATGACGTAGTAGTCGATCAGGGGCGCGAAGACGTTCATGAAGATGATCGCCAGCATGACCCCCTCCGGGTAGGCGGGGTTCAGCACGCGCACCAGCACGGTCAAGGCTCCGATCAGGAAGCCGTAGATCCAGCGCCCCAGGTCGGTCTGGGCGGCCGAGACCGGGTCCGTGGCCATGAACACCGCGCCGAAGGCGAAGGATCCGATGACCAGGTGCCAGTGGGCGGGGACGGCCAGGTAGTGGGTCGGCGTCGGCGCCAGGGCGTTGAACACCAGGCAGGTCCACAGGAGGCCCAAGAGGCAGCCGGCCATGATCCGCCAGGAACCGATCTTCGAGAAGATCAGGATGCCCGCCCCGATCAGGATCGCGGGCACACTGGTCTCCCCGAAGGAACCCGGCAGGAAGCCCCAGAAGCAGTCCCACCAGCTGTAGATGTACTGGCTCTGGTCATAGCCGAACAGCGCCATGGTCCCCAAGGGGGTCGCGCCGCTGTAGCCATCGACCCATTGGGACTTCGCGGCCGCCACCCAGCACAAATCTCCGGAGATCTGTGCCGGGTAGGCGAAGTACAGGAACACCCGCGCGGTCAGGGCCGGGTTCAGGATGTTCATCCCGGTTCCGCCGAAGATCTCCTTGCCGATCACGACGCCGAAGGCGATGCCCAGGGCCACCTGCCAGAGCGGGATGTCCGGCGGCAAGGTCAGGGGGAACAGCAGCGAGGAGACCAGGAAGCCCTCGTTGATCTCGTGCTTGCGCACGATCGAGAAGATGGCCTCGATCGTTCCCCCTACCGCGATCGTGACGAAGTAGATCGGGAAGAACTGGTACAGACCGAGCCAGAGCGCCTTGAGGTGCGGCACGTCGGCCGGGCGCAGGCCCAGGTCCTGGGTGGCGCGGAGCATCTGGTAGCCGGCGTTCCAGAGGCCGAAGAGCGTGGCCGGCAGCAGCGCGAGCACCACGATGCTCATGGTGCGCTTCAGGTCCACCGCGTCGCGCACGTGGGGGCCGCTCTTCGTGCGCGACCCGGGCGTGAACAGGAAGGTGTCGGCCGCCTCGTAGACGGGGTACAGCCGCTCCAGGCGGCCGCCCTTGTGAAACAGGGGCTCGAGCTTGTCGAGCGAGTCCCGCAGGAACTTCAAGTCAATCCTCCTTCTCGATGGCCGTCAGCGTGTTGCGCAGCCACTCCGTCAGGGGCTGTTTGGAACTGTCCACGAACTGGCACAGGGCCAGGTCGGCCTCGCTGAGCTCCAGCACGCCCAGCTTGATGGCCGTGTCGGTGTCTCCGCAGGCCAAGGCCTTGATCAACTGCGTGGGAAGGATATCGAGCGGCATGACCGACTCGTACTGCCCCACGGGAACCAGCGCCCGCAGGCTGCCGTTCTCGTCGGTGTCGAAGTTGAAGCGCTTGCGGAAGAACTTGTCGAACAGCAGGTTCGTGGCCGAGAAGCGCTTGGCGATGGGCAAGGCCCAGGTGAGCAGCTCCCGCTGGGTCTGGTCCTCGAGCAGGGTCAGCTGGTTGGTGAAGCGCCCCAGGTAGCCGCCGGCGCTGCCGGGAGCGGCCAGCACGCCGTCCAGGGCAGACCCGGCCACGACGCGCACCTGCTGCGCCTGGATCTCGCCCTGCAGCAGCTCCAGGGTCGAGGCCCCCCGACGGGTGCGCACCAGCTTGGGCGCCTTGGCGGCCGGGCCCGTGATGGCCACCAGGCGATCGGTCGGCGTCTTGCCGGTCAGCCACAGGTCGCCGATGTCCGCAACGCTCTGAGCGTCGATGTGCCAGGCGCTGCGATTCGGACCGACCGGGTAGAGGAAATGGATGTGCGTTCCCACGTTGCCCGAGGGGTGCGGACCGGCGAAGGTGCGCAGCTCGGCGCCGCCGGCGACGAAGGGCGACCAGTTCTCGCCGGGGGGCACGCACAGGTACAGGGGACCGCGCTCGCCGCCACCGGCCGGTTCAAGCAAGCGCGCGAGCACCTCAAGGCCGGCGCGGAAGCCCGCCTCTCGGCCCGCCACCAGGTCGAAGGGCCGCGGCGCCAAGGGGGCGCTATCGGTGCCGGTCACGAAGACCGCGCCCGGCGTGCCGCTCGAGAGGGCCACCTTGTCGAAGGGCCGCTGCCGCAGGCAGGGCCAGAATCCCGAGCGCATCAGCGCGGCGCGCACCTCCGCGGCCGAGGCCCGCAACCGGTCCGGGGCCTGGAAGGGCTCGAAGTCCTGCCCCTCCACCTGGAAGACGAGGTTCTGGACGATGCGGCGCTCGCCCCGCTGGATGGTCTTGAGGATGCCCGAGACGGGGGCGGTGTAGAGCACGCCCTCGTCCCGGCGATCGACCAGCACCGGCTGCCCGGCGCGGACGCGAGCCCCCTCCTCCACGAGCGCGCGGGCCTTGATCCCGCGGGACTCCTGGGCAGGCAGCAGGGCGACCTGGCGCACGTCGCGCCGTTCCAGGGGGGTGCGATTGACCGCTGCGCCGTGGATCGGCACGTCGAGGCCGCGCCGGATCTTGATCGCGGACATGGAGCTTGGATCGGGGGGTGCGCCGGTTCGGGGGGACGCCGCGGTTCAGGGCGGCGCCTGCGGGGGGCACGCTTCGGCGAACGCCAAGCGCGGGTCCCGTCGCATTTGGGCGACGATGCTAGGCAACGGTCTAGGTCGGATGGGAGACCAAAGGCGCGTTTTCCTCGCCCGTTTCCCGAGTCGCGGCATGTCGCTACAGGAGCGCCGCTCAGCCGGGCAGCGCAGGGCCCCCCGAACCTGAACGGGATGTCATGCCTGGCAAGTTCAGGGGACCCCAGGGTCGGCCTCGGATCGAGCCCGCTCCCACGGCGGCGGCCAAAGCCCGGAAACAGGCGCAGCGCGCCGGCCGCCGATGCTCAGACAACCGAGGGTCAACCAGCCGGAGGGGCGATTCGCCTGGCGACCGGAGTGCAGCTCTGCCCTCCCGGCCATGCAGCACCCAGGCGGCCCTGCTTCACCGCGGATCGGGCCCGGCGCGCCCACCAGGACTGCGGTGGGACGGTGGCAGGCGAAGGGTCCGGAGCCCCCGCTCCCCCGGGCGCCGCTGGGAGGCTGCCACTCGGTCCGGGGGTCCTGACCGCGGCACACCGGGCCGCTGCTGGCCCCCGCCCAGCAACTGGTCCCCCCACTTCGCACTCCCCCCCCAGCCGGTTCAGCCGCCCTGCGGAGGCCCCCAGGAGGCCCAGAGAAGCCCCCAAAAACGCCGACGGGG
>JBIKLM010000427.1:0-3794 GCA_044359835.1 Planctomycetota bacterium | reverse complement strand
TGGCGCGCACCATGCCCCCCAGGGCCTCGACTTCGGCCAGGTGCTCGCGCGCCCGGCCGGCCAGCTGATCGGTCAGGGCTTCCACGAAATGGCTGCCGCCCCAGGGGTCGGCCAGCTCGGTGGTGCCGGTCTCGTGGGCGATCAGGAGCTGCGTGTTGCGGGCGATGCGCGCCGAGAAGTCGGTCGGCAGGGCCAGGGCTTCGTCGAAGGAGTTGGTGTGCAGCGACTGGGTGCCGCCGTGGGTCGCCGCCAGGGCCTCGACCGCGGTGCGGGCGACGTTGTTGTAGACGTCCTGGGCGGTCAGGGACCAGCCGGAGGTCTGGCAGTGCGTGCGCAGCATCGCGGAGCGCGGATCGGAGGGCTTGAACTCCGCCATCAGCTCGGCCCACAGCCGGCGCGCGGCGCGCAGCTTGGCGACCTCCATGAAGAAGTCCATCCCGATGCCGAAGAAGAAAGACAGGCGCGGCGCGAATTGATCCACGGCCAGGCCAGCCCGGAGGCCGGCGCGCACGTATTCGAGGCCGTCGGCCAAGGTGTAGGCCAGCTCGATGTCGGCGCTGGCCCCGGCCTCCTGCATGTGGTATCCGGAGATCGAGATCGAATTGAAGCGCGGCATGTGCCGGCTGGTGTAGGCGAACACGTCCGCCACGATGCGCATCGAGGGCGCCGGCGGATAGATGTACGTGTTGCGCACCATGAACTCCTTGAGGATGTCGTTCTGGATGGTGCCCGAGAGCGACTCCGCGGCCACGCCCTGCTCCTCGGCGGCCACGATGTACAGAGCGAGGATCGGCAGCACCGCGCCGTTCATGGTCATCGAGACGCTCATGCGATCGAGCGGGATGCCATCGAACAGGACGCGCATGTCGAGGATCGAGTCGATCGCCACGCCGGCCATGCCGACGTCGCCGACCACGCGCGGGTCATCGGAGTCGTAGCCGCGGTGCGTGGCCAGGTCGAAGGCCACCGAAAGCCCCATCTGACCCGCGGCCAGGTTGCGGCGGTAAAAGGCGTTGCTGGCCTCGGCGGTGGAAAAGCCCGCGTACTGTCGGATCGTCCAGGGCCGCTCCGCGTACATGGTCGGATAGGGTCCGCGCAGGAAAGGCCACTGGCCCGGGGGCGCCGGGTGGATCTGAGGGGGCCCGTAGCGCGGCAGGAGCGCGATGCGCTCGGGGGTCTCGAGCAGCGTCGGCGGCGGACCCGCAGGCGGCTGGACCCGGCGGGCGCGGGCGCGCTCGCGGGCTTGGTCCCAGGACGAAGCCAGGGCGTCGGGGCGGGAGGCGCTCATGGGACGGGAAGGCGGGATCGAAGGGCGATCGGGAACGGTCGTGCAGAGCCCGAGAGGATCGTCTCTCAGCCGGTCAACGGCCCAGGCGGGTCAAGAGCTGCGACAGGAAGGCCTGGGCGTCCTGGCCGAGGTGGAAGCCGCCGGCCAAGCCGGCGCTGCGCCAGGCTTCGGACTCCTCGAAACGTCCGGCCAGATACAGCGCTCGCTCGCGGGGAATCCGGGCCAAGAGACCCGGCAGGGCTGCGCGCACGTCTTCGTCCCGGCCGCACACGATCCCGACCGGCAGGCCGCTGGCCAGGAACTCCGCGCACAGTTCGTCGAGCGCTTCGGCGGGCGGACGACCGGCGGCTCCGCGGCCGTGGCGAGCTTCGATGGCGGCCACGGCCAGCAGCGCGTCCATGAACGCCGCGCGGGCGTGATGGTCGCGCTGACGGCCCAGGTTCAGGAGGAACACCGCTGCCGGACCGCCCGCGGCGCCGCGTTTGGCCAGGGCCTCGAAACCGGCGCCGTCGCGCGGCGGCCCGGCGGGCAGCGCAGCGCGCTCGAAGGCGCGGCCGGGCGGTTCCGGAGTGGCTTCACGGGCCACGAAGTCGTTGACGCCGATGCGCGTCTGCCGGCGGCTGCCGAGGCGCTGGGAGCGCTTCAGGTTGAGCGCCTCGAGCTCGCGCTCGAGCTGCCCGCCGGTGCCGAACCACGCGGCCGCGCCGCCGGCCCCGCGCTGGCGCTGATAGCGCTCCCAGGCGACGCGCGCCAGGTCCTCGCTGCGGCGCTCCAGGGCGTAGGAGCCGAGGGCCGGGTCCTCGACCAGGCCGAGGTGCGACTCCTCGCCCAGCAGGGTGTGCAGGTTGCGCGCCAGGCGCTGGCCCAGGTCCCCGCGGCGGCCGAGGGGCTGATCGAGGGGCAGGAGGGCGATCTGATCAGCGCCGCCGATCACGCCGGCGAAAGCCTGGTAGGTGCAGCGCAAGAGGTTGTTCCAGGGGTCGCGGGCGTCGAACTCGCGCTGGCTCGACACGCCCCGCAGCGCGACCCCCGCGGGCTGGAAGCTCGGCTCGAACAGGGCCCACCAGGCCTCCAGCAAGCGTCGCAGCGCGCGCTGTTTGGCGATCGCGCTGAACACATCGCTGGTCAGGGCCAGTTCGAACCCGATGCGCTGTCCGGCGGCCGCGGCGGGCAGCCCAGCGGCGGCCAGGCCCTGCACGCTGGCCTCCAGCGCCAGCAAGAGGCCGGCCAGCTCGAGCTCCGGCGAGGCGCCGGCCGCTTCGGCCCGATAGCTCGAGAGCACCAGGCTGGGGAGGCCCGGCGCGCTCCGCAGCGCCGCCAGCCGGTGCCAGTCCGCCGCGGCGAAGCCCGCGCTGCGCCAGGGATCGAGACCGAAGCCCACCGGGCCCTCACGAGAGGCCAGGGCACGGCCCACCTCCAGCAGGGCGCGGCCGCCGCTCAGGAACAGGGGCCGCCGGGCGAAGCCCCCCTCGGACAGGGCTTCGAGCAGCGCAGCTTCGCCCGGGCTCGGGGCGTTGCCGGCGCTGAGCAAGCTGAAATGGATGCCATCCGCGCCGCCCTCCAAGTCCTTGGCCAACAGCTCGAGCAGCGCCTCGCGCTGGGCTTTCGACTCGAGCGACAGGGCCCCCTCGGCCGTGGGCCAGACATCGCCGATCGTCGAGAGGGACAGCCAGGTGCGCGGCGCGGCCGGCCGCGCCGCACCCGCCGCCCGCGGCGCCCAGCCGAGCGCCAGATCCGCCGGGAGGTCCTCCGGCCCGAACACGGGGCTTCGCGACGGCCCGGACTCGCCGGGCGCTCGGCTGGCGCTGCGTTCGGCCCCCGCGGCGGGCTGCCCGGGGGAGGGCGGCGTACCGCGGGGCGTCGTGGAGGGACTGGCGTCGCTCATGGGCGGGGGCGCTCGAAATGCGAAACGGGGCTGGGCGGCGAGCGGTATCGGTCGAGGGTCGACGGCCGGGAGGCTGCCGGGCGGAGCCGCGCAGGCTGGGTCGCGGTCCCCGCCGCAAGGCTCACATGTTGCGGCGGTACTGCCCGCCCACTTCGTAGAGAGCCGCGGAGATCGATCCCAAAGTGCAGTACTTGCTGGCCTCCATCAGACCGGTGAACAGGTTCTGGCCTTCGAGCGCACGGCGCTTGAGGGCCGCCAGCTCCTGCTCGGCTTCCGCGGCGAAGCGCGCGCGCTGCAAGGACCGGCAGGCGATGGCGTAGTCCTTCTCCTCGTCGGTCGAGCGGATCACTTCGGCGGGCACGATGGTCGGCGAGCCCTGCGGATCGAGGAAGGTGTTGACGCCGATCACCGGCAGGCTGCCATCGTGCTTCTTCTGCTCGTAGTACAGCGATTCGTCCTGGATCTTGGAGCGCTGGTACATGCGCTCCATGGCCCCCAGCACGCCGCCGCGCTCGGACAGGCGCTGGAACTCGGCCAAGACGGCATCCTCGACCAGATCGGTGAGCTCTTCGATCAGGAACGAGCCCTGCAACGGGTTCTCGTTCTTGCTCTGCCCCAATT
>JBIKLM010000426.1:0-3814 GCA_044359835.1 Planctomycetota bacterium | reverse complement strand
CTACGCCGGCGCGGACAAGGTGGCGCTCAACACCGCCGCCTGGCGCGATCCGACCTTGATCGCGAGGCTCGCGGAGCGCTTCGGCAGCCAGGCCACCGTGCTGGCCCTGGACGCACGCCGAACGGCTGCCGCGGCCAAGCCCGACGCGGACCTCGATGCGGATCAGGATGCCGAATCGGCGCGCTCGAACGCCTATGAGCTGGTGATCGCCGCGGGCCGCGAAGCCACCGGCGCCGACGCCGTCGCCTGGGCGCGGCGCGCCGCGGCGCTCGGGGCGGGCGAATTGCTCGTCACCAGCATCGACCGCGACGGCACCCAGAGCGGCTACGAACTGCCCCTGATCCGGGCCCTGGCCGAAGCCGTGCGCGTGCCGATCGTGGCCTCCGGCGGCGCGCGCCACGCAGGCCACATGGCCGAGGCCCTGGGGGCCGGCGCCAGCGCCGTCCTGTGCGCTTCGATCCTGCACGACGGGCTCGCGAGCCTTTCCGACCTCAAACGCCAGCTGGCCGAAGCTGGACTGCCGATCCGCCCATGCTGATCCCTTCCTTGGACATCGAAGGCGGCCAAGCCGTGCAACTGATCGGCGGCCGCGAGCTGTGCATCGAGGCCGGCGATCCTTTCGCCGTGGCCGAGCGCTTCGCGCCCGTGGGCGAGCTGGCCGTGGTGGACCTGGACGCCGCCCGGGGCCGCGGCAGCCACGCCGAGCTGATCCGCGCCCTGGTGGCGCGCCAGCCCTGCCGCGTGGGCGGCGGGATCCGCGACTACGAGACCGCCGTGGCCTGGCTCGATGCGGGCGCCGCGCGTTTGGTGATCGGCACCGCGGCCCGTCCCGAGCTGCTGCGGCGCCTGCCGAAGGAGCGCTTGATCGCGGCCCTCGACATCGAACACGGCCAGGTGATGACCCACGGCTGGCAGCAGGGCAGCGGGCGGCCCGCGCTCGCGGCCATGGCCGAGCTGCGCGGCCTGGTCGGCGGCTTCCTGGTGACCTTCATCGAGCGCGAAGGGCGCTGCCAGGGGACCGACCTCGAGGCGGTGCCCGCGCTGGTCGCGGCCGCCGGCGAGGCGCGCCTGACCATCGCTGGCGGGGTCACCAGCGCCGCCGAGATCGCCGCCCTCGACCGCCTGGGGGCCGATGCCCAGGTCGGCATGGCGCTCTACGACGGGCGCCTGCCCCTGGCGGAGGCCTTCGCGGCGCCGCTCTCCAGCGATCGGGCCGATGGCCTTTGGCCGACGCTGGTGGTCGACGCCCGCGGCACGGCCCTGGGGCTCGTGTACTCGAACCTCGAAAGCCTGAGCGCGGCCCTGGCCGAGCGGCGCGGGATCTATTGGTCGCGGGGCCGCGGCCTGTGGCGAAAGGGCGAGAGCTCGGGCAACGTCCAGCGCCTGCTGCGGGTCGAGCTCGATTGCGATCGGGACTGCCTGCGTTTCGTCGTTGAGCAGCAGGGCGCCGGTTTCTGCCACCTGGGCACGGCGAGCTGCTTCGGATCCGGCGGCGAGCGGGGCCTGGCCGGCCTCGAGCGGCGGCTGCGCGCGCGCCTCGACGGCCCCGGCGAGCCCGGGTCCTACACCCAGCGCGTGCTCTCCGAGCCCGGCTGGCTGCCGGCCAAGCTGGGCGAAGAGGCGCGCGAACTGGCCGAGGCCCGCGGTGCCGCCGCCGCGGCCCAGGAGGCCGCGGACCTGTTCTATTTCGGCCTGCTGGCCGCCCTGCGCGAGGGGGCCAGCCTGGCCGAAATCGAAGCGGAACTCGATCGGCGCGCCCTGCGCCTCACCCGCCGGCCCGGTCTGCCCAAGGAGGCGCGACTTTGAAGCCTGAATTCGAACCCGGCGCGGCACAGGCCAACGAGCCGCGCCCGAGCCTGGAAGGTCCTGCTGCACCCGATGTGCTGCGCGAGGCGCCGCTTGCGATCCCGCGCATCGGCGACAGATCGGCCGGCCTGCCGCCGGCAGGCTTGCGCTCCGCTGGGGGGCCTTCCGGGGACAGGTCGCAGCTGGGGGTGGCGCCTGACAGCGGATCGCTCCTGGGGGCGCCGTCGCTCGGCGGAGCGTCCGCCGGTGGGCCGTCCGCCGTGTCGGCTCCGTTTTTCGATCTTCCGCGGCCCGTGGCCTCGTCGAGGGCATCGAGCGCACTGGCTGGCCAGCTGCTGCCCGAGCGGAGCGCCGAGGAGCTGCTCGCCCGCACGCCGAGCGGCATCGACGCCGCCACGGAAGCCCGCGCTGGGGCGCTGATCGAGCAGATCCGCCTGCGCGGCCTGGCCGGCCTGCGCGAGAGCGCGGAGGGCCTAGGCGACCTCGAGCCCGGGGCGCCCCTGTTCCTGGAGCGGCCGCAGCTCGAGGCGGCCTTGGCGGACCTGCCCGCCGGCGAGCGCGGTCTGCTCGAGCGCACGGCTGAGCGCATCCGCGCTTTCGCGCAGGCCCAGCTCGCTTGCCTGCGGCCCCTCGACGTGCCCGTGCCCGGCGGCCGCGCGGGGCACCGCTTGGTGCCGCTCGAGAGCGCCGGCTGCTACGCGCCCGGCGGCCGCTACCCGCTGCCTTCCAGCGTGCTGATGACGGCCTTGGTGGCCAGGACCGCCGGGGTCGAGCGCGTGGTCGTCGCGTCGCCCCGTCCTTCGGCCTTGGTCCAGGCTGCGGCGGCCGTGGCGGGCGCGGATCGCCTGCTGGCGGTCGGCGGGGCCCAGGCCATCGCGGCCTTGGCCCTGGGGGTCGAAGGGTTCGAGCCGGTCGACTTCATCGCCGGGCCGGGCAATCGCTATGTGACCGCCGCCAAGCGCCAGCTGTTCGGCCGCGTGGGCATCGACAGCCTGGCGGGCCCGAGCGAGCTCTTGGTGATCGCCGATGGCAGCGTGGCTCCGCGCCGCATCGCCTTGGACCTGCTGGCCCAGGCGGAGCACGACCCCGATGCCTGGCCGGTGCTGATCGCCCTGCCGGGCTGTTCGCTCGCCGCCGTGCGCGCCGAGCTGGAGACCGAGCTGGCCGCGGCCCGCCGCTTGGGAGCGCGCTCCGCCGCCTGCGCGGACATCGCCGCCCGATCCCTTTGCGCAGGAGCCGCGCTGGAGGTCGCGGACGCCGCCCAAGCGGCCCGCCTGGCCGACCGCCTGGCGTGCGAGCACCTGGCCCTGTTCGTGGCCGATCCGGGCGCGCTGGCCGGCCGGATCCGCCACGCCGGCGCCCTGTTCCTGGGCCCCCAAAGCAGCGAAGTCTTCGGCGATTACGGCCTCGGCCCGAACCACGTGCTGCCCACCGGCCGCGGCGCCCGTCAACGCGGCGGCCTATCCGTGTTCGACTTCCTGCGCATCCAGACCTTCCTCGACCTGACGCCCCCCGAATCCAGCCGCTCCACCGACCCCGACGCCGCCCTCGATCGCCAACCCAAGGCAGGACCTTCGAACCTCGCCCTCGCCGACGCCGCCGAGCTCGCCGATCTGGAAGGCCTGCACTTCCACGCCGCCGCCGCCCGCGCCCGCTGCTGATGGGCTGACGGGCTCACGGGCTGGTCTGACGACTCGGGCGCAGCTCCAGCCGTCCGACCAGCCCGTCAGCATGCCTTTGGGCCGCCATCCGGCGGGCGCAGCGGCTGGGATCGTCGCTGGGCTCCGGTTCCTACCCAACCGGTCAGTGCGGCCGCAGGCTCAGGATGTTGCTGACGGCGAAGCCGGGGAAGCTCGGGCAGTCGTTGGCGCTGGGCTTGATCACGGTCCATTGGCTCAGCACTTCGATGCCGATCAGGGCGGGGTTGCAGGGGATCGGCAGCGCCAGCTCCACCAGGTTGGGGTTGCCCGGCAGCACGGTGGTGAACTCGAAGGGCACCCACTGGCAG
>JBIKLM010000465.1:0-3410 GCA_044359835.1 Planctomycetota bacterium | reverse complement strand
CTCGCTTCCGGGCCCCATGCGGGCCAGCCGGCGCCCCGGCTCGCGCCGCTCCGCCTGCCGGAGGGGCCAGCCCTGTGGATTCTGAATCCAGGCCGCGAAGGCCCGCCCGACGAGGCCCGCCTGCCGACCGAATTGAGTTTCCCGCTGCGCAGCCTCTGGCAGCTCGAACGCCCCGGCCCCAGGCTCGAGCTCTACCGATTGCGCTGAACCGCGGGAACGGGCTGGAGGGCTGGCCGGGATCCAAGCCTTCGGGGATCGTCCGCTCGATTGCCCGAGGGTCACAAGGCCGTGAAGGCGTAGAACAGGGCCAGGGCCGTGAAACCATCGGCGAATTCGCCGGCGCGCAGGCGGCGCTCGACCTCGGCGCGGGGCACGGCCCGCACGCTGAGTTGCTCGGAGGGATCGAGGGCCAGCTCGGCCACCCGCTGGCAGCCGCGCGCCAGATAGAGGTGCGCGTAGTGGGCGCTGATGCCGTTGGTTGGGAAGAAGCCCGGCAGGGGCTCGATCGACGCGGCCCGGTGGCCGGTCTCCTCGAGCAACTCGCGCCGCGCGGCTTCGGCGGGAGGCTCCTCGGCGTGGATGCGGCCCGCGGGGATTTCCCAGTGGCTGCGGCCGTGGGTGTAACGGTATTGCCAGAGCATCAACACCTCGCCCGCCTCGGTCAGGGGCACCACGGCCACGGCGTTGGTGACCTCGAACACGTGGTAGTCCTGCTCGCGACCGTCCGGCAACCGGATCCAATCCCGGCGCAGGCCGCACCAGCGCGAGTCGTAGATCTGGGTGCTGGCCAGCCGCTGGAAGGGCGTAAAGGGCGGCGGGTCACCCGGCGCGCGCCGAGCCGGGGGCGGCGCCGAGCTCGACCATTCCGGCTGGTGGGGGAGCCCCGGCAGGGGCGCGTCGGCGGGCGGGGGCTGGCTCAAGGCGGGCGCGGTGGGGACTTGGGAGGCCTGACAGTAACCGCCCGGCATCGGCCGACGACGGGCCCTGCACGCGGCCTCCTGTCCAGCTGCGCGGAGAGGCCTCCGGCTCCTGGAGGGGGCGAAGGCCCTGGACTTGGTGCGGGCCCCGCGAACAGGCATGGGCGCGGGCCGCAGCCGGCGCTTCGCAGGCTTCGAGGCGCGGCCGCCGAAGCCGCAGCCCGAGACGATTGCTTGCCAGCCTCTGCGGCCGCCGGATGGCGGCCCAAAGGCATGTTGACGGGCTGGTCTGACTGCTCGGGCGCAGCCCGAGTCGATTGTTTTCAGCCCATCAGAGGCTGGGAAGAAATCGGCGCGCAGCGACGATCCCAGCCTCTGCGGCCGCCGGATGGCGGCCCAAAGGCATGTTGACGGGCTGGTCTGACTGCTCGGGCGCAGCCCGAGTCGATTGTTTTCAGCCCATCAGAGGCTGGGAAGAAATCGGCGCGCAGCGACGATCCCAGCCTCTGCGGCCGCCGGATGGCGGCCCAAAAGCATGCTGACGGGCTGGTCTGACCGCTCGGGCGCAGCCCGAGTCGATTGCTTTCAGCCCGTCAGTGCGCGCCGGCAGACTCGCTGGCGCCGGGCCAGAGCTCGCGCCAGTGGGGGCGCTGTTCCGGCGCGCGGCCGGCCAAGGCCGCGAGCAGGCCGCGGGAGAGCTGCACGGACTCGAGGGCGGTTTCGGCGAGCACGCGGCCCGCGGCTTCCACGATCGATTTGGCGTCCAGGCCGTGGTAGGCGTAGACCTGGTCGGGCCGGCCGCACTTCGAGAAGCGCCGCGTCGCCAGGGTGACCTGCTTGACGCCGACCACCGAGCCGATGTTGTCGAGCAGGCCCGGCTCGCCGTCCAGGATCGCCACGATCGGCACGCGCCGCCCGGAGACTCCGATCCAATCGGCCTCCGCGCCGGCGCCGCCCCCGGGCAGCGCAGCGGGCACCAGCTGCAGGTCGCCGGTCACGCCCAGGCCCTCGCGCAGCTGGCGATAGCCGTCCTTTTCGCCCAGGATGCCGAGCAGCAGCTCGGGCGAGCTGACCACGTGCAGATTGGCGAAGATGCCGAGTTCGAGCAGCGCTTTGCTGGCTTCGATCGCTTCGGTGGTCGGCGAGCCCATCGAGAACAGGTGCACCACGTTGTCGCCGGGCTCGTAGCCCTGGTAGCCCTGCCAATCGATCAGCGTGTAGGCCCCGGCCAGGCAGTCGCGGCGCACGCTTTCGAGGATCTCCGCGTCGGGCTTCGCCGCCAGGCTGGACTCGTCGCTGGCGCCCTGCCAGCTAGCGCCTTTGGGCGCCAGGCTGACGCCGGCGGGCAGCGCGGCCTTGTGGCGCGCCTGGGTGCGCAGCAGCTCGAGCAGGGGCTTCTGGCCCATGGCGCGCGTGACGCAGCGCACCAAGACGCCGCTGCGGCCCTGGTTGCGCTCCTCCATCTGCCGTGCGATCGCGTCGCACAGGATCCACTCCAGCTCGGCGGCGAAGAACGGCTCCCAGGTGACCAGGTTCGGGATCTGGATGTCGCTCTTCCAGGAGTGTTGGGCGCCCTCCGGCGAGAGCGTGGCCCCCGATGGCGTGCCGATCAGGATGAATTCGCTGCCCCAGTAGAGGTTGTAGTAGAGCTGGTCGAGGGCGCGCTTGATGAAGAAGTCGTAGACCGTCATCACCGGCACGAAGGGCAGGCCCAGGTAGTCGCCGAGCTTGCCCAGGGAGCCGAGCGCGCTCATGGCGTTGGCCTCGGCGATCTCGAAGCGCAGGTGGTGCGCGTGGCGCTTCTCGGAGGCGATCAGCTCGGGGTGGCGCGCTTCGAAGCGCGGCATCGGGCGCTGGGCGTCCGCGGGGCCGTAGATGCGCGCGTTCATCGTGGGCGCGATGTTGGTCGAGGTGCCCACGTCCGGCGAGAGCGTCAGGAACCACTCGGCGGCCGGGCGCCAGCGCTGCTCGAAGTCCGAGAGCGGCTTGTCGGCGCCGCCGCCCCCGATCGGGTCGCCGCCCTCGCCGTGGGTGCCGATGCGGATCAGCTTGGCGGCCACCTGACCCCACATCTGCTGGGTGTGCACCAGCGGGAAGTTCGACATGTCGAGGGCCAGGTTGGCCGGCAGGCCCCCGGCGTCCTCCAGGCGCTGGCGCGCGCTGTCGCGGTTCTTGCGGCGCAGGTCGAGCAGCTCGTCCTGACCCTGGCGGAAGCGCTCGCCGCGCTGGGCCAGGAAGCGCCCCTCGGGGCTCTGCGGGTCGAAGCGGGCGAAGGGCCGTTCGAGGCTCAGGCCGTTGCGCTCGAGGATCCCGCGCACCTCGGCCTCGCTGGGCAGGGTCGAGTGGTTGGCCGGATCCGCAGCGCATTCGAGGCCGAAGCCCTTGAGCGTGTGCACGATCAGCAGGTAGGGCACCTTTTCATCGCCCCGGGAGGCCTCGAGCGCCTGCGTCAGGAGCTCGATGTCGTGCCCGCCGAGGTCGAACAACACGGCC